>JBKPIZ010000102.1:0-2850 GCA_046730495.1 Pseudomonadota bacterium | reverse complement strand
CCTCAACAGCGAAGCGCGCGAGCGGCTGCTCGCCTCGTTCGCGACCGTGAACGCCAATTTCCAGAAACTGTTCACCGAGCTGTTCGGCGGCGGCACCGCCGAACTGCAGCTGATCGAAAGCGAGGATCCGCTCGAAGCCGGCCTGGAAATTCTGGCAAAGCCGCCCGGCAAGAAGCCGGCGACATTGTCGCTCCTCTCCGGCGGCGAGCAGGCGCTCACGGCACTCGCGCTCATCTTCGCGGTGTTTCTCACCAACCCGGCGCCGATCTGCGTGCTCGACGAAGTGGACGCGCCGCTGGATGACTACAACGTCGAGCGCTTCTGCGATCTGCTCGACGAGATGACGCGCTCGACCGATACGCGCTTTGTGATCATCACCCATAACCCGATCACCATGGCGCGCATGAACCGCCTCTACGGCGTCACCATGGCCGAGCGCGGGGTGTCCCAGCTCGTCTCGGTCGATCTCGCCGGCGCGGTCAAGCTGCGCGAAGCGAGCTAGTTTTCACTCTCGCCACAGCCAGCGGCCGAGCGCGACCGCGGCGAGCATGCCAAGTAGCTGCGCAGCGATGAATGCCATCACGCCCGCCGGCGCGATGCCGGCGAAAGTATCCGAGAGCGACCGCGCGATCGTAACGGCCGGATTGGCGAACGAGGTTGAAGCCGTGAACCAATAGGCCGAGGTGATGTAGAGCCCGACGGCGTAGGGAATCGCTGCCGGGCTGCGCGCGCTGCAGCCCAGGATCGTCAACAGCAGCCCGAACGTGGCAATCGCTTCGGCAAGCCACTGACTGGCGCCTGTTCGCGTCGTCAGCGAGATCTGCAGCACCGGCAGTTCAAACATCAGATGCGCAGCCCAGACGCCGAGAATGGCGCCGGTGAGCTGCGCGCCGATATAGAGCCCGGCGGCGTTTGCACTCATGTCGCCGCGCAGCGCCGCCGCCAGGCTGACCGCCGGATTAAAATGCGCGCCAGAGAGCGGCCCAAGCGTGAGGATCAGCACGGTCAGGATCGCGCCGGTGGCAATCGTGTTGCAGAGAAGCGCCAGCGCAGCGTTACCGCCGGCAAGCTTGGCCGCCATGATCCCGGAGCCGACCACCGCGGCGAGCAGGAAGGCGGTGCCCAAAAATTCGGCGACGGTGCGCTGCGCCAGCGAAGTCTTCATGCCGGCGTGGACGCGGTCGCGCCTTCCATCTGGCCGATGTCGCGGAGCTTGTCTTGCAAGCTTAAGCGATCGAGCGAGCGCAGCGGCAGCGCTGCGAAAATGCCAATGCGCTGATTGAGCATACGGTAAGTGTCTTTGAACGCGAGCGCGATTTCCGCGGACGAGCCGATGGCAAGCGCCGGATCGGGCACGCCCCAGTGTGCCGTCATCGGCTGTCCGGGCCAAACCGGGCAGGTTTCGCCGGCGGCGTTGTCGCAGACCGTGAACACGAAATCGAGCAAGGGCGCGCCCGGATCGGCGAACTCGCTCCAGGATTTTGAGCGAAAGTTCGAAATATCGTAGCCAAGGCTCTGCAGAAGCTGCAGCGCATTCGGATTGATCTGGCCTCTTGGATGGCTGCCGGCGCTAAAGGCGCGGAATTTGCCCGCACCGATCTTGCTTAAGATCGCTTCGGCGATGATCGATCGGGCTGAATTCGCGGTGCAAAGAAACAAGACATTGTACGGACCGTCGGCCATCGCATCACCTCACGCAACCCGAGCTGAAGATTCGCTAAAGCGAAATGATTTTAGGTTTGTTCGGCGTTTCGCTTTAGCTTGTTGTTTGAGCATGATCATTTCCGAAAACCGGCGACCACTTTTCGGGATCATGCTCTAGGCGCGCAGCACGACTTAGTGTCGCTAATCGGCTTCGCAATACGCGCTTCGTGTTCGCCGCTGCCGTCGCCGTAATCGGTGGTCTCGCCGAAGGTCAGAAACGCCTCCCAGGCAATGCCGGCAGGATCATTGCTCCAGGATTTTTCCGAAGCCGCATAACAACATTTGGTTTCTCCCTGCTCGACCACTTGCCCGCCTGCCTTGTGCAGGCGGGCATAGACTTCGTTGAGCTCGTCCTTGCTCTCGACCTGGATGCCGAGGTGGTCGAGACCGGCGGCGCGGTCGCGCGCCGAAATGGCGAAATTCACCCGCGGATCGTCCAGCATCCATTTGGCGTAATCCGGCTTGACCACGGACGGTTCGGCCGCGAACAGCGCGGAATAGAAGTTGATCGAAACGGTCAGATCGTCGACCGCGACGTGGACATGCATGCGTTTCATGGTTTCACCTACACTGCCGGCAGCGGCTGGTGGCCGATGCGGCTCATTATGGTTTCAAAATAATCGCGGACCTTGTGCGGAAAGCGCAATCCCTTGACCACGGCGGCCGAGCGCAACAGCGGCAAGACGCGAATGTCATCGAGCGAAAGCTTGCCGTTGACCGCGCTGGCGCTTTCAATCATGCCGTCGAGCTTTTCAAGGTTCGGCATCAATGCCTCGATCAGGTCGCGCGTCCTCGCGCGTAGCTCAACCAAATCGCCAAGCCGCTTCTGCTTGCGGACGACAAAGTGATCGTGCGCAGCGATGGTGCTGAACTCCGGCAGATCAAGAAGCGGATAGCGGGGCCATGTCAGCGGCGCGGTCTTATCGGCAGTGGCGCTCGCCCATGCAGCAAGCTCGCTGCGTTGAGGACCGACGAGGATCGGTTCGCCAATGCCATCGATATGGGCGACCATGTCCATGCTCTCGAGCATGGGCTGACCGTCGTCTTTCACAAGAATCGGCACGACGCGCTTGCCGACCAGCTTGATCATGGCCTCCGAGTCGTCTTCGAGCAGGACTGTTTCTTGCAGATGCAGGTGCTTGAGCG
>JBKPIZ010000101.1:0-3447 GCA_046730495.1 Pseudomonadota bacterium | reverse complement strand
GCTGTGAGCCAAATGAAAAGTGATAAAGGAGGTCTCGATGCCGTTCTATCGATGCATCTCGCTGGCCGGGTCGCTCTCGCAGGAGCAAAAGGAAGAGATCGTTCGAGAGGTGACGAGGATTCATTGCCAAGAAACTGGAGGCCTTCCGCGCTTTGTCCAAATTCTGTTCGACGAAGTTACTTCAGACAACGTATTCCAGAACGGCAAACCATCGTCTGCCATCCGTCTCCATGCCAGAATCCGGGCAGGCCGCGACGCCGCGACGAAGCTGCGTATGCTCCGTGCCTACACGGACCTCATCGCCCGCGTGGCACGCGTTCCCGTTGACGACATCATGGTCGGATTCATCGAGACCTCCTACGAGAACGTCATGGAAGCTGGCGTCCGCTTACCGCCTCCCGGCGAGGAAAAGGCCTGGCTCGCTCAATTTGAACAGCGAGCATCTGATTCTCCATAGCTGAACGGAATTGAGCCGCTGTTTGAATTTGGGCGCGTCTGTTTCGCCCTGAGGGGCGCGATATTCGCCAGACGCCGTGCGCTCGACTTCCGCGATCTCTTCCATGATCCGACGACATGAATCGACGTAGCTGCCCCCCGCGTCGGTCAAGACCACTTTGCGGTGACCCCGGTGGAGCAGCCGGACGTGCAAGTGCTCTTCCAGCTCCGCAACTCGACGACTGACCGTCGCCAAGGGAATCCGGAGGTGGCGGCTGGCGGCAGAGAGACTCCCGGTATCGACCGCAGCCAGCAGGATGGTCATCGCCTCCAGTCGATCCATCGCGTTCCTTCCACCAATGAAAGGGTGCTTCCCGAAACTACCATCTACTTAGCCGTTTTGGGAGGTCTAAATTCATATTTCCGATAAGCGAAACCGAAAGGAGAATGCCGTCATGACAACGCAAACTGCAACAGCAACCAAGCATCCAACCCGAAAGGAGAATGCCGGCATGGCAACGCAAACACTGACGAGAGCCGAGAAAGATGAGGCAGAGAAAAAGATTGAGAACCTGCGAGTTACATCAACGCAACACGAAGGAGACGATGCAATGAGTACTATCCAGCAAGCGAAGAGCCCAACCGAGACCCGTCCAGGCCTAAAGATGGGACAAGCAAACGAGTACTTCCTTATGACCCCGATCACACCAGAGGGCGCTAAGCGGCTGCGCAAGCTCCTGGCTGACGGATGGACGGGCGATCGCCAGAAGGCCACCGATCGGGTCGGTACGGTCCACGACTTGCGGATGGTCCTCATCGACAACGACACCCGGGTCATATTCGCTTCCACGTATGATGGCGACTGGGATTCGTACATGACCGATTTCGCCACCATCATGCCTGACGAGCTTGATTACGTGTTTTCGGATTTTGCCGGCTATCCTGGCGCCAGGACGCCCGGCTTCAAGGATTGGCTCGCCAAGAACCAGGTCGAGGCGATAGGTTTTTACAGTGCGTATCCCGACGCGTCAGTCCGGGATGTGTGGAAGGCGTTGAAGACTAAGAAGGCATTGGACAACCTGCTCGACACCGCATCGAGCTGACGATTGATCGTTGGCCACCCTGTGGAAGTTGCCCGTGGCCTGGGACGCACCTCTCGCGCCGACGTGAGACAAACGTATGGGGTCGGCCAATCAAAGGAAGGTAAACTTGCGCGACGTGACGAGTACCGAACGGGCCATCCAGATCGAACATGTCAAAATGCGATCGAGCAAACCCTTCGTGACAGTCAAGACAAATCTTGAACGGTTGGTACCGAAACTCGACGAAGGGATTTTTCAACTTGTTGCCAATGACAAGATCGAGCGGCTCAAACAAAAGCTTGAAGAGGGACGAAAAACTCATGTCAAAGCTCCAATGGAAGCTGCTCACCAAGAAGCGAGAGAGCGCCACCAAAGGCGTGCCGCCCGGCAAGGAGGCTCTCGCCTGGGTCACCAACACAGTCACGCTGATCTACGGTCAGCGTGACGCCGTACTGGTCGATACATTTCTGTCCGCACAGCATTCACAAGAGCTCGTGGACTGGGTTGCCGAGATCGGCAAAAATCTCACGACCATCTACGTCACCCACGCGCATGGCGATCACTTTTTCGGCCTAAAGCTCCTGCTCGATCGCTTCCCCAATGCCAAGGCGATCGCCACCGCGTCCGTCGTCAACGCCATCCGGGACCAGATCAAGCCGGAGTATATAAGATCGTTCTGGGAGCCGCGCTTTCCAGGCCAGATTCCATCGCAGTTGGCGGCGCCGGAGGTCCTTCGGGGCGACAGCTTTTATCTTGAGGGCGAAGAACTGAAGGTCGTCGAGCTCGGCCGCACCGACACGTCTCACACAACGGCGCTGTATGTGCCATCCATCGGACTGGTCGTGTCCGGAGACGGCGTCTACAACAACACACACCTCTATCTCGCGGAACGCGACGATAAGACCATCGACGAGTGGCTACGGGCGCTGGACACGATCGAGGCGCTACGTCCGAACGCGGTGGTCACCGGCCACGGCGTGCTCGATCCCGACAGCTCGCCCCGCCATATCGGGGAAACGCGGCGTTACCTCCGCGACTTCGCCGCGTCGCTGGCGAGCACATCGACTGCGCTGCAGCTGTACCAGAAAATGCTGTCGCTCTACCCGGACCGGGTCAATCCTGGATCGCTGTGGGCGGCCGCGAAAGCGGCCAAGCCGTCGTGAACGTGCGAGACACCATGGAGCCCGAGATTCGACACTACGCGGGGTCTCACGTTCCTCCGTGTTGGCAAAGCGAGTTGCGAGCAAACACCGAGCATTATCGTCCGGTGACCGCAGTCCGATCGCTGTTGCTGCTTTCACCAGCGATCGTGGCAACGATCTCCTCCGTGCTTACGATGGCACTGGCGTAGTTCGGCATGTTGATGTCGAGCGCGGCGTGCATCATCTCGTCCGAGTAATCCGCCGTCGCGTCCTTCACCACGGTGACATCATAGCCGAGCTCAGCGGCGAAGCGAACGGTCGCTTCGATGCAGGTGTGAGCGATCAGCCCGATGACGATGAGCTGATGAATGCCATGCTTCTTCAGTTGCAGATCAAGGTCGGTGTTGGCGAAGCCGCTGGAGCACCAGTGCTCCTGCGCTACAATCTCACCTGGCTTCGGCACGAATTCGGCGCGGAACTCGCCGCCCCATGTGCCGAATTCGAAGGTTCTGTGTTGCCATGCGCCCTTCTGAATGGGCGCAATGTATTTCCATGTCTCATAGTCACCCGGACGGTAGCGATGGTGCATGGCATAGAAGACGCGGAGCTTCGCCTTGCGCGCGGCGTTGAGAACTTCCAGCATGTGGGGGACGCAGTTGTTGGCTTCGGCAACAGCCTTGATGCGAGGCCAGATCTTGCCGCCTTCGGAAATGAAGTCGTTGTACGGATCGATCACCAGAAGTGCGGTGAGCTGCTTGTCGTATGTCAACTTCGCCACAGTCTTTCTC
>JBKPIZ010000100.1:0-4596 GCA_046730495.1 Pseudomonadota bacterium | reverse complement strand
GGATTTTCGGCTTTGATATCGGGATGCGCGAGCTTGCGGGCTTGATCTGCGCGGTATAGTGCGCGGATAGGTGCGGCAAGCCAAAGTGGCACGCTTCGCTGCTGGCCACTCGCGTTGTGCGCGATAATGTTTTCACCTCTCCCCACTGGGGAGAGGGAAAAGAGTGCGTCGCCCGGGCACAGCGCAGCATGCGCATCTGCGTGCTAGGCTGATCAAGCTCGTGGCTGTTTGCGGAGCGCGCTCACGATGGCGACGACCGACAAGCTGTTTGCCGGACCGATACCGGACCTCTACGAACGCCTGCTCGTTCCCTTGATTTTTGAATCCTATGCGCGCGATCTCGCCAGGCGCGTCGCCGCAACCAAGCCACAGGATGTCCTTGAGACCGCGGCGGGAACAGGCGTGCTGACACGAGCAATGGCGTCATGCCTTCCGCAAGCCGCACGCATCGTCGCGACCGACCTCAATCAGCCGATGCTTGAAGAGGCGGCGAAGCGGCAAGCCGGCGACCACCGGATTGAATGGCGGCAAGCCGATGCGCTGGCGCTACCCTTTCCGGCTGGAAGCTTCGATGTCGTCGCGTGCCAATTCGGCGCGATGTTCTTTCCCGACAAAGTCGCGGCGTACCAGGAAGCGCGGCGGGTGCTGCGATCCGGCGGTCATTTCATGTTCAATGTGTGGGAACGGATTTCAGAAAATGAATTCGCCGATGTGGTCACGCAAGCACTGGCGGCGGTTTTTCCCGATGATCCGCCGCGCTTCATGGCGCGCACCCCGCATGGCTACCATGACGTGGAGCAAATCAGGCGGGACCTCAACGCCGCGGGATTTTCGGACATCGCCGTCGACGCCGTGGACGAGACAAGCAGAGCGCCGTCGCCGCGCGAGGCGGCGGTGGCCTACTGCCACGGCACGCCGCTGCGCAATGAAATCGAAGGGCGCGACGCTTCGAAGCTTGAACAAGCGACGGCCAAAGCCGCCGAGGCTCTGGCGCGACGGTTCGGCAACGGCCCGATCGAAGGCCGCATCCGGGCGTTTGTGATTAGCGCGGAGTGTTGATTAAGACACGTGAAGTTGGCGCAGCGTCCCCAGACGCCTAACTTCTAACTCCTACAATTCGGTATTCCGACCAGCGAGCGTGAAATTGCGCTCGCGCGAATCACGCCACTCACTTTCGTCGCTGCGCAAGTGAAATGTGATCACGGGGCAAGGCCGAATCAGGAGTATGATTTGCGCAAAGGCGATTCGCTGTCGCCGCGCAAAGGCGATTGGCTGGTCGCCCGCCACCAAACCAAGAGGTTTGATCATGTGCGACTTCAGCCTTCAGCACGCCAAATCGCGTCCCGCAGTCGTCGCCGACAAATTGGTAAGCCACAATTTCGGCCGCGGCACGGTCGGATTCAAACAAGCCGACGATCCGATCGGCGATGCAACCGCGGTCTGTATCCTGCCCGGCACCGAGCTTGCCTTCGACAAGCCGATCAAGCTGCGCTGGTCGGCCGACGAGTCAAAGAGCCTCGAAGGCTTCACCACCGCGATCTTCCGGCAACGGGAAAAAGACAAGCCGAGCGTGCATCACGATGTCCTGGAAATGCCGGACGGCCAGCAAATTCTGCTGACTCATCTCGAAGAAGGCCAGACTGCAACGGTGTTGCAGCTGCCGGCCGCGCCGCGGACGGAAGCCGAAGCCGAAGAGCAGAAGCGCGCCGAATTCGCCGGCTGAGACCACATTTCTCCTTCTCCCCGCTTGCGGGGGGTTGGGGCAAGGGGGTTGGTGTGAGGGGTTTCGGAGATGCCCGAGGCCCCTCACCCGGCTTGTCTGCTTGCGTATAATCATCGCCGCGTCATTGCCGGGCGTAGCCGTTCGCCGAACGGCGTCGCTTCGCTCGCCTGCCCGGCAATCCATACGATCTCACAGAGTACGCGGCGATTCAGCATGGACCACCGGGTCAAGCCCGGTGGTGACGATTGGTGTGTCACATCGCGCGGCGGCGCAAACGCCATTGCGCCCATAGCGCTATCAAAATCAGCACGACGCCCGTCGCCATCCAGAATCTGGAATAAAGCGCGATTTCAGTCCGCGCGGACAGTTCGCTGCCGAAAACAGCGGCCCACTGGTCCCAGTGGAAAAAAATTCGCAAGTCTCCGACGCCTTGCAGCAAACAGAAGATGGCCGCGAGATAGAGCAGCAACACCAGCATCCAGCCGAGAACGCGAAAGTGTCGGGCTTTTTCCGGAAGATCGATCGCGACCTGCGATGGGTTGAATGCATCGCGTACTATGATCGCCGGCAGCCGGCCAATGCGCGCGCGCGCCGTGATCACTGCGACCACGATAAAAGCTATTGCGCCAATCAGAGCCACAATAAGACTTGCGGTCAGCGCATTCATGGTGCCCGCCTAAAGCGAAATGATTTTAAGTGGACTCGGTATTTCGCTTTAGCTTGTTGTTTGAGCATGATCTTTTCGGAAAAACCGGTATCCACTTTTCCGGATCATGCTGTAGCGTTCGTCGGAACTTAGGATCGGTGCGGCGGCAGCAAATTGCGCGAACAGTGAATCTATTTCAAGGCCGCGACGGCAGTCTTCCTTCTCCCCCGAGGGGAGAGGCGAATGTTTTCATGCCGCAACTTTTCGTCATTGCCGGGCTTGACCCGGCAATCCATGCGGCCTCACAGAACACGCGGCACTTCAGCATGGACCACCGGGTCAAGCCCGGTGGTGACGATTGCCAATTCCTTCGGCGCGCAACCCGCCGCGCTGCGCGCGTGGGCGGGAGGGGAATAAAAAATCATGCCGCCTTGGCGCGCTCGGCGATCGCGACCAGCGAGCGCAAAATCTCCGTCGCGCCTTTGAGGCGCTCGGGCGGAGAATCCCATTCGTCGAAGAACACGACCTTCATGTCCGGGCGCACGCGCGCGCCGACCGGATGCTTGGCAATGTACGCAATCAACCCATCCGGATTGCTGAAGACGTTATCGCGGAACGCGAGCACGGCGCCTTTGGGCCCGACTTCGATGCGCTCGACATTGGCCCGCCGGCACAGCGATTTGATCGCCACCACCTGCAACAGATATTCGACCTCGTCCGGCAACGGGCCGAAGCGGTCGACAAGTTCGGCGGCGAACGCCTCGATGGCGCGATCGTCCTCGATCTCGGCGAGCCGGCGATACAAAGCGAGCCGCACCGGCAGGTCGGTGACGTAGTCTTCGGGAATGAGCACCGGCGTGCCGATGGTGATCTGCGGCGACCAGCGGTCGGGCGCGGGCGCGGTGATGCCAGCCTTCATCGACATCACCGCCTCTTCGAGCATTTGCTGATAGAGCTCGTAGCCGACTTCTTTGATGTGGCCGGACTGCTCGTCGCCGAGAAGATTGCCGGCGCCGCGAATGTCGAGATCGTGTGAAGCGAGCTGGAAGCCGGCGCCGAGCGTGTCGAGCGATTGCAGCACTTTGAGCCGCCGCTCGGCCTGCGGCGTGATCTTGCGCGCGGCCGGCAGCGTGAGCAGCGCATAGGCGCGAAGCTTGGAGCGGCCGACGCGGCCGCGCAACTGATAGACTTGGGCGAGGCCGAACATGTCGGCGCGATGCACGATCAGCGTGTTCGCGGTCGGAATGTCGAGGCCGGATTCAACGATGGTCGTGGACAGAAGCACGTCGAACTTGCCGTCGTAGAACGCCGACATCACATCTTCGAGGACGCGCGCCGGCATCTGGCCGTGCGCCACCGCAACGCGGACTTCCGGCACGTGCTTGTCGAGGAAGTCCTTGGCGCCGGCGAGGTCTTCGATGCGCGGGCAAATGTAGAACGCCTGCCCACCACGATAACGCTCACGCAGCAAAGCCTCGCGTACGGTAACCGGATCGAATGGCGAGACGAAGGTGCGCACCGCGAGCCGGTCGACCGGCGGCGTGGCGATGATCGACATTTCGCGCACGCCGGACAAGGCCAGCTGCAGCGTGCGCGGGATCGGCGTTGCGGTCAGCGTGAGCACATGCACTTCGGCGCGCAGTTGCTTGAGCCGTTCTTTGTGCGCGACGCCGAAATGCTGCTCTTCGTCGACCACGATCAAGCCGAGATCCTTGAATTTGATGTTTTTGCCGAGGAGCGCATGCGTGCCGACGACGATATCGACCGTGCCCTCGGCGAGCCCCTTCTTCACCTTGGCGAGTTCGCTCGCGGAAACGAGCCGCGAAGCTTGCGCGAGATGGATCGGATGACCGCGCAAACGTTCGCCGAAGGTTCGAAAATGCTGGCGAGCGAGCAGCGTGGTCGGCACCACGACTGCGACCTGCTTGCCGTTCATGGCGGCGATGAAGGCAGCGCGCAGCGCGACTTCGGTTTTGCCAAAGCCGACATCGCCGCAAATGAGCCGGTCCATGGGCCGGCCGGAGGCGAGATCGGCGAGCACGGCGGCGATCGCGGCGTCCTGGTCCTCGGTCTCCTCGTAGGGAAAGCCGGCGCAGAATTCGTCGTAGAGGCCGGCGGCGAGCGCCAGCTGCGGCGCCTCGCGCAATTGCCGCTCGGCGGCGACCTTGATGAGCTCGCCGGCGATCTCGCGGATGCGGTTCTTCATCCGCGCCTTGCGCGACTGCCA
>JBKPIZ010000099.1:0-3268 GCA_046730495.1 Pseudomonadota bacterium | reverse complement strand
ATGATGGTGTGATTAACGTCGTGGTATGCGGCGTCGCTGGTCGCGATATTTTCAAGAGCAAGCTGGGCGACAAAGCTGATCACGCCAGGGTAACAGGGCTCCATCGTCCCTTATGTTCGTTCGTACATCGTCCGAAGTTCGCGGATGAAGGCTTCTATAACTATCAGTGTGGCGTTGAACATGTGAACGTCCCTCGCGGTACGCATATAGGAGGCGCCGACGGCCCCAAGTTTATCACGCGGTGTCCGATTTCGAAGATAAGGCGGACATGATGGGCGAGCGCCGAACCTTGCGGGCTTTGAGCCTGCTTCCGACATTATGTCTAGCGGCGTCGCGCTACGACGCCATACGTACAGCCATTTTGCTTGCCGGCCTGACCGGCTTGCTTATGGCAGTCGGTTATCTGATCGGCGGCGGCAGCGGCGCCCTGGTCGCATTCATCATCGCCGCAGCAACTAATCTGTTCAGTTACTGTAACGCCGACAAACTCGTATTGTCCATGCACGACGCCCAGGAGGTGGACGAGCGCAGCGCGCCGGAACTGGTCGCGATCGTGCGCGAGCTGGCTCAGCGCGCCGGCCTGCCGATGCCGCGGGTCTATCTGATGGACAGCCCACAACCGAATGCTTTCGCCACCGGACGAAATCCGCAACATGCCGCGGTTTGCGCGACGACGGGGCTCCTTAGCACGCTGAGCCGCGACGAAATCGCCGGCGTCATCGGTCACGAACTGGGCCATGTCCGCAATCACGACACGCTGACTATGACGATTACCGCTACTATTGCAGGCGCCATATCAATGCTTGCGCAATTCGGCATGTTCTTCCGAGGCGGTAATCGCGATAATAACGGTCTCGGCATCGTCGGCTCGGTACTCATGCTCATCCTGGCGCCGCTTGCTGCCATGATCGTACCAGATGGCGATCAGCCGGACCCGGGAATATGCCGCCGACAATCTTGGCGCGCGCATCAGCGGGCGTGCTGACGCACTCGCCTCTGCACTCGTCAAAATTTCGCGCATAGCGGAGGAGGTCCCGAACGACACCGCTGAGACTCACCCGACGACCGCGCCTCTCTTTATCGTCAACCCTCTGTCCGGCCGTGGGATGGACAACCTGTTCTCCACCCATCCATCGACCGAGAATCGAATTGCCGCTCTCGAAAAATTATCGCGCGAAATGGGCCTCGGCGGTTTTGGTGGAGCAGCGCACGTTGGTGATATGAGATCGCACGGCCCCTGGGGATGACCCGTTGCTTTTGGCTAATCGCTCTAATTCTTACGCTCTAATTCTTACACTGTATAAGGGCGACACTGTTTAGGCGGCCGTATAGCGCCGCCACAGTATGCTTTTGAGTGACGAGCGGCATGATGCGGACATGCATCAATGTCCGGAAATGACCCATGGCGGACGTTGATGAGCTCCTGTCGCGCCTTCTCTTGCGTATTTTACCGTGTCACCATTAGCCTGTGTTGCGCCGCGATGCTGCCCCGGGGGATGATGTCGCAAACTAACATCGCCGCGACTGCGGCAAGGCAAGCGACGGGCGACGAGCCCGTTCCACCACCGGCCGAAATTGCGGCCAAGCACCCGGCAATGCGCGCCGTCGAGAGCTTTGCCGAAGCCCTCATCGTGCTTGCGCTGCTCGGCGAACTTTTGCTCGTGCTCGCCAACGTCTTCGCCCGGGGCTATCTGCAGCGCTCGTTTCTATGGTCCGACGAGGTGGCGAGGTTGTCGCTGTCGATCCTGGCTTTCATCGGCGGGGCGGTCGCCTATCGCCGCCGCGACCACGCCTTCGTCCGCGTGCTACTCGACCGCGCCGCGCCGGCGCTCGAGCGCGCCTGCTTGGTGCTCGCCGACATTATCGTGCTGTTCGTGGTCGGCCTGGTCGGTTTTGCCTCGCTGCAATTCATCGCCTCGAGCTGGGGCGAACGCACCCCGGTGCTGCAACTTCCTGCGGCACTGATCGCTTTGCCGTTGCCGCTCGGCATGGCGCTGTTGGCGCTTTTCGCGCTCGACAATCTCGTTAGCCACAGCCGGCGCACGGCGTGGACGGTGGGAGTCGCCTTCGTCGCCGTCATGGCGTCACTGACGGCGACGCGCACGCACTGGCTGCCTTACCTCGGCGGCGATGCCGCAATCATCGTGGCGTTGTCGCTGTTTTTTATCGCGATTTTCGCCGGCGTGCCCGTCGGCTTTGTGCTTATCCTCGCCACCGCGGCCTATCTGTGGGCGGCCGATGCCGGACCCTTTGTCATCATCCCGCAGACGATGGTGAACGGCACCGGCAATTTCATTCTGCTGGCGATCCCGTTCTTCATCCTCGCCGGACTGATCATGGAGCGCGGCGGCATCAGCGTGCGGCTGGTCCGCTTCATCCATACGCTGGTCGGCCATTGGCGCGGCGGACTCCTCCAGGTCACCGTCGCCAGCATGTATGTCGTTTCCGGACTATCAGGCTCGAAGCCTGCTGACGTGGCCGCCGTCGGCACCGTGATGCGCGACCAACTGCGCGAACGTCACGGTGCAGCCGAGGGCGCGGCCGTGCTCGCGGCCGCGGCGATCATGGGCGAAACCGTGCCGCCAAGCATCGCCATGCTGATCGTTGGTTCGATCACCAGCGTGTCGGTGGGCGCCATGTTCATCGGCGGCCTGCTGCCGGCGGCGCTGATGGCGCTGTGCCTAATGGCGCTGATCTATGCCCGCGCCCGCCGCGCCGGGACCCCGCGCGAACCGCGCGCGCCATGGCCTGCAATGGCACGGGCCGGCCTCGGCGCGATCCTGCCGCTTTTGATGCCGGCGATGCTGCTCGGCGGCATTCTGTTCGGCGTCGCCACTCCGACCGAGGTCGCGGCTTTCGCTGTGCTTTACGGGCTAGCGCTGGCGCTTTTGTTATATCGCGAGATGAACCTGGCCGCTTTGGCGCGCACGGTTCTCGACGCCACGGCGCTCACTGGTGTGCTCTTGTTCATCTTCGCTGCCGCGTCTGGCTTTTCCTGGACGCTGACAGTGGCTTACCTGCCGCAGCGGCTGGTGGCTCTGTTGCATGCGATCGGCGGCAGCACCGAAATCTTCATGTTCGGCTCGATCTTGCTGCTCGTCATCGTCGGCGTGCTGCTGGAAGGCTTGCCCTCGCTCAACGTGGTGGCGCCGCTTTTGATTCCGATCGCCGGCCGACTGGGCTTGAGCGAAATGCACTACGCACTGGTGTTGATCATCGCCATGGGTATCGGCGGTTTCATGCCGCTTGCCGGCGTCGGCTTCTACGT
>JBKPIZ010000098.1:0-6231 GCA_046730495.1 Pseudomonadota bacterium | reverse complement strand
GCGCAGTTCGGATCCGGTGCCGGTCCCCAGCATCAGCGGCATGGCGCCAAGGATCGCCGCCATCGTCGTCATCATGATCGGCCGGAAACGCAACAGCGAGGCTTGATAGATCGCTTCGCGCGGCGACAACCCTTCGCTCCGCTCGGCGTCCAGCGCGAAATCGATCATCATGATCGCGTTTTTCTTGACGATGCCGATCAACAGAATGATGCCGATGATGGCGATGACGTCGAGGTCATAGCGTAGCAGCATCAGCGAGAGCAGCGCGCCGACGCCCGCCGACGGCAACGTCGAAAGTATCGTGATCGGGTGGATGAAGCTCTCGTAGAGAACGCCAAGCACGATATACATCGCCACCACCGCGGCAATGATCAAGAACACTTCGTTGCTCAACGACGACTGGAATGCGGCGGCGGTGCCCTGAAATGCGGTGATGAAGCTCAACGGCAATCCGAGCTGGGCTTCGGTCTGTTTGATCGCATTGACGCTGGATTCGAGCGAGTAACCTGGCGCGGTGTTGAACGAAACGGTGGTGGCGGGGAACTGGCCATAATGCGTGATCAAGAGCGGCGCGGCGCGCTGTTCGATATGGGCAATGGCTGAGAGCGGGACTTGGCCATTAGCCGAGGACGAGGACGACGGCAGATAAAGCGACGACAGGCCGGTGAGCGAGCTTTGCAGCGTCGGATCGACTTCGAGAATGACGCGATATTGGTTGGATTGCGTATAGATCGTCGAGATGATGCGTTGGCCGAACGCGTCGTAGAGCGCGTTGTCGACGGTCGCCGGCGTAATGCCGAAGCGACTCGCGGTGGCGCGGTCGATGACGATGTCGACGGCAAGGCCCTGTTGTTGCAGATCGCTGGCGACGTCGGTGAGCTCGGGACGTTCGTTGAGCGCTTCGACGAGCTTCGGCACCCAGGTGGCGAATTCCGACGGATTGGCGTCCTCGAGCACGAAGTGGTACGGCGCCCGTGCGATGGTCGCATCGATCGTCAGATCCTGCACCGGCTGCATGTAAAGCCGCATCCCGGCGACACCTGAGACCTCGTTCTGCAAACGGCGGATGATCTGGCTCGCGGATAGGCTGCGGTCGTCGTGCGGCTTGAGCGTGATCAGGAAGCGGCCGGTATTGAGCGTCTGGTTGGTGCCGTCGACGCCGATAAACGAGCTGACATTGACGACGTCGGGATCTTTGAGGATCGCCTCGGCCATTTTCTCCTGCGATTCGGCCATGGCCCGATAGGAGATGCTCTGCGACGCTTCCGAGATCGCCTGAATGAGCCCGGTATCCTGGACCGGGAAGAAACCCTTCGGAATGACGACATAGAGCAGGATCGTGAGCGCCAGCGTGGCGAGCGCGACTAAGAGAGTCATCGGCTGGCGGTCGAGCACCCAAGTGAGCGCGCGGCCGTAGCGGTCGATCACCGTGTTGAAAACCTGTTCGGCCTTGAGATCGAACCGGGTGCGCTCGGTGTCGGGGTGGTGGCGGATCAGCTTGGCGCAGAGCATCGGCACCAGCGTGAGCGACACGATCGCGGAAATGATGATCGTGACCGCAAGCGTGATCGAGAATTCATGAAACAGCCGGCCGACCACATCGCCCATGAACAATAACGGGATCAACACCGCAATCAGCGAGATCGTCAGCGAGATGATGGTGAAGCCGATCTGTTCGGAGCCGCGCAGCGCCGCTTCCAGCGGGTCCATGCCGCTTTCGACATAGCGCGCGATGTTTTCGATCATCACGATCGCGTCGTCGACGACGAAGCCGGTCGCGATCGTCAGCGCCATCAGCGACAGATTGTCGAGGGAAAAGCCCAACAGATACATTGCGCCGAAGGTGCCGACGAGCGACAGCGGCACCGAAAGGCTCGGAATGATCGTGCCGGGAAGCGTGCGCAGGAACACGAAGATGACGAGCACCACGAGCACCACGGCGAGCGCCAGTTCGAATTCGACGTCGGCGACTGAAGCGCGAATGGTTACCGTGCGATCGCTCATGACGCTGACGTTCACCGCGGCAGGCAGCGCGGAGAGTATTTCCGGCAATACCGTCTGGATGCGGTCGACGACCTGGATGATGTTGGCGCCGGGCTGGCGCTGCACATTGATGATGATGGCCGGCGTGGTGTCGGCCCAGGCGCCGAGCTTTGAATTTTCCGGGCCGCTCACGATCGTCGCCACGTCGGCGAGGCGAACCGGCCCGCCGTTGCGATAAGCGACGATCAGCGTGCGGTATTGCTCGGCGCTGGTGACCTGGTCGTTGGCATTGATCGACAGCGCCTGCGTCGGGCCGTCGAAATTGCCCTTCGGCGTATTGACGTTGAGATTGCCGAGCGTGGTGCGGATGTCGTCGATATTGAGCCCGTAGGCCGCGAGCGACTGCGGATTGACCTGAATGCGCACCGCCGGGCGCTGCCCGCCGCTGATGGTGGCGAGCCCGACGCCGGACAATTGCGAGATTTTTTGCGCGAGCCGCGTTTCGCTTAAGTCTTCAAGATCGGTCAGCGCCATGGTTTTCGACGTGACCGCGAGCGTGAGAATTGGCGCGTCGGCCGGATTAACCTTCGAATAAATCGGCGGCGCTGGAAGGTCCGACGGCAACAGGTTGCCGGCGGCGTTGATCGCCGCCTGCACCTGCTGCTCGGCGACGTCGAGCGAAAGATCGAGCCCAAATTGCAGCGTGATGACCGAGGCGCCGGCCGAACTCGCCGAGGTCATCTGATTGAGGCCCGGCATCTGGCCGAACTGGCGCTCCAGCGGCGCGGTAACCGATGACGTCATTACTTCCGGGCTGGCGCCGGGATAAAGCGTCTGCACCTGGATGGTCGGATAATCGACCTGCGGCAGCGTCGAGAGCGGCAGAAACATATAAGCGACCATGCCGGACAGCATGATCGCCGCCATCAACAGCGAAGTCCCGACTGGACGCAAAATGAAAGGCTCGGAGACGTTCATCGCACCGCCTCACCGCTGCGCATGGCGCCGGTGTTACTTGTTCTCGGCCGGCGGCTGATTTTGCGAACGGCCCGAACGCTCGCCGGGAGCGCGACCTTGGCCTGACGCGCCGCCCGACGCGCCGCCTTCGCCGGCCACGATGACTTTGACGCCATCGCGCAGGCGGTCGGTGCCGTCGGTGACGACGCGCTCGCCGGCCGACAGTCCGGAATTGATGCCGGTGATACTGCCGTCGACCGGACCGGTGCTCACTTGGCGCACCGACACCGTATTGTCGGCGTTGATGACATAGACATAGGTGCCGGGCGCGCCGCGCTGAATCGCCGAAGTCGGCACCGTGACTGCGTTTTGCAAGGTCTGCACCAGAAGCCGCACATTGACGAACTGGTTGGCGAACAGCGTGTTGTTTTCGTTGTCGAACTGCGCGCGCACTTTGACGGTGCCGGTGGTGGTATCGATCTGGTTGTCGATGGCGGAAACCTTGCCGACTGCAAGCTGACGCAGATTGGCGCGGTCATAGGCGGTGACGACCAAGGGCGTACCGGCGGTGAATTGCGGCATGATTTCCGGCAGATCGTCTTCCGGCAGCGTGAACACCACGGAAATGGGCTGCAGCTGCGTGATCACCGCAATGCCGCCGGTATTGGTGGTCTGCACATAGTTGCCGGGATCGACCAAGCGCAGCCCGACGCGGCCGGTGATCGGCGAAACAATCCGGCAGTAGGCGATATTGAGCGCCTGCGCGTCGACGAGCCCCTGATCCTGCTTCACCGAGCCGGCATATTGTTGCACGATGAAGACTTGATCCTCGGATTGCTGCCGGGCGATCGAATTCTGCTGGGCCAGCGTCTCATAACGCTTTTGATCCATTTGCGCTTGAGCGAGCAGTCCCTGATCGCGCGCCAGCTGGCCTTCGTATTGCTCCTTTAAGTATTCGTAAGGCCGCGGATCGATTTGCGCGAGGAAATCGCCCTTTTTCACCAATTGCCCTTCGGTGAAGCCAACGTCAGTCAATTGACCATTGATCTGAGTTTGCACGGTCACCGTGGCGAGCGGCGTCACCGTGCCGAGTTCATTGAGAATGACGCGCACGTCGCCGAGCGCCACCGTCGAGGCGCCGACGGTTTGCAATGCGCCTTGCGGGAAACGGCCGCCCGGCGGCGCCGCTGTCCGCACCCAGTGCACCGTCTCGTAGATGGCGAAGCCGAGAAGGAGCAGGACAACAGCGCCGATCCCGATGCGCCACCGCGAACGCGGCGGCGCCTTCACCCAGGGCTTGAATGGCTCGGGGATCAGGCGGCGGGCGCTTGGCGCCAATTCCTTATCGGTTCTGCGCGTCCGTTCGTCCATACGTCGTGGCCGCCTTGATTGTCCCTTCGGCCGATCCTGACATTTCCAACCGGTTTCGATTTATAAAGTGCCTCAAGATCGGCCGCCTAATGAATATTCGCTAATGCGCGGGATTTCGCGCCGATCGTGAGCTTTGCTCAGCCATGCCCAAGTCATCGCCATATTTTGGTGTCAGAACAATGGCTTGCTTGGCCACCGCGGTTATGGCGCCGATTTGCTGCGGCGCGGTGCGCTTATTTGCGCCTTATTGCTGGGTTGCCGGGGGAGGGGCCAACGGCGGCGGCACCAGGATGTCGCTGGGAATGATCCCGACCGGCGCGGGCTGCGACTCAAGCTGCGGCAGCAATGAGAAGTCGCGCTGCAATTGAACTTGCGTCGGCAACAAGATCGTGTCCCAGCCGCCGCCCAGCGCCACGATCAGATTGACGCCGGCAAGAAACAGATTTTGCCGCGCGGTCAATTCAGCTTCCTGGTCGGCAAGCAATTGAATTTCGGCGACAACGACCGTGGTGAATGTCACGGTGCCGGCGCGAAACTGATTGAGAAAAACGTCGACGGCGGTGCGCTGATCGCGAACCGCGCGCTGTTCCTGTTCAACCTGCCGCGACAAGTAGCGGATCGCGGCGAGCTCGTCCTCGACCTGCTGAAAAGCGGTGAGCACGGTTTGCCGGTAATTGGCAACGCTTTGCCAATAGGCGGCGCGCGCGGCGTCGACCTGTGCCGCCGTCAAGCCGCCGTTAAAAACCGTTTCGGTGGCGTTGGCGCTGATCGAGGCGATCGAGCGCGAAATGTTGAGCGGCAGCGGAATCGGCCCGATATACTGGATCAGGGCTGACAGCGACACGTCTGGAAACCAGGCCGCCTCGGCGACGCCGATCAATGCATTCTGCTCCTGCATGGTCCGTTCCGCCGCGGCGATGTCGGGACGTCGTTCCAGAAGCACCGAGGGCACGGTGACGGGAGTCTTCGGGATGTGCTGGGCGAGGCTACGCGGGCCGATGCCGAGCTCGGCTGGAGGCCTGCCGGTCAGCACGGCGATGGCGTGCTCGAACTGAGCGCGCTGCAGGCGGGCATTGGCGAGTTGGGCTTCGGTGGTGGCGATCTGGGCATCGGCGGTCGCCACGTCGCCGGCGGTCACTGCGTAGCCGGCTTTGTACTGGTTGTTCACGATGTCATAGGTTTTCTTGTATTCGGTGATTGTGCTGGCGAGCAGCGCGATCAGCGAATCGGACGCGCGGAGATTGAAATAGGCGATGGCGAGCTGGGCCTGGGCGGCAAGCTTGGCATTGTCGAGATCAGCGGCGCTGGCTTGCGCGCCCGACGTATTGGACTCGATTTGCCGCCGGATGCGGCCCCAGACGTCCAAATCCCAGGTGGCGCTGATCGGTACGGTGTAAGTCGTTCTGTAAATGGCGCCACGGCTGCCTGTGACCCCGCCAAAGCTGCCGGCGCCGGCGCTGGTATTGGCGCCGACTGCAAGTGGGCCTGTGCGGGTGCGGGTCACGTTGTAGCCCAGTGTCGCCACCGGGAAGAGGGCGGCCTGCGCCTCCCGGATGACGGCGCGCGCCTCTTCATAAGCCGCCGCCGCCGCCGCGACCGTTTGATTGGAGACTTCGATCTGAGGCAACAGCGTATTGAGCGCGCCGTCCTTATAGACTGTCCACCAGTCGCCGCGCGCTATGTCGTCGCTCGGCGTGGCACGTTTCCAGCCCTTGAGCTCCTTAAAATGGGTCGGAACCGGCGCCGCCTCGCGCGAGTAATTCGGGCCGAGCGTGCAGCCGGTGAGCGCCAGAGTGAGGATCAGCGCGCCGATATTGATCGACGCGGCGGCCCGGGCCGGCGCGCGCAAAGCAAGACCGCGTCGCACCCTATTATCCCGATGCGGAGCAGCATGGGTGAACGCGAGCACTGCCGGAACCC
>JBKPIZ010000097.1:0-1734 GCA_046730495.1 Pseudomonadota bacterium | reverse complement strand
GATCGCTGACCTGATCTCGGAAGGCCATGTCGGCTTGATGCAAGCGGTCGAACGCTTCGAGCCCGAGAGGGGCTTCCGGTTCTCCACCTACGCCATGTGGTGGATCAGGGCGGCGATCCAAGAATTCATCCTGCGTTCGTGGTCGCTGGTGAAGATGGGCACCACGGCCAGCCACAGGAAATTGTTTTTCAACCTGCGCAAGGCCAAGAGCCGCATTTCAGCGCTAGATGAGGGCGACATGCGCCCGGATCAGGTCAAGCTCATTGCCAAGCGGCTCGGCGTCACCGAGCGCGCTGTGATCGACATGAACCGCCGACTCGGCGGAGACGCCTTGCTCAACGATGCCATCCACGACGATCGCGATTCCACCGAATGGCAGGATTGGCTGGTCGGGGACGCCCCGGACCAAGAGACAACGCTCGCCGCGAAGGAGGAATTCGATAACCGCCGCAATGCGCTGTCCGTTGTGCTTGGCGCGCTCAACGCGCGCGCCCGGCGCATTTTTGAGAGCCGGCGCCTGGCCGAAGACCCGATGACGCTTGCTGAGCTAGCCGACGAATTTGGTGTGTCGCGCGAGCGCGTGCGCCAGATCGAGGCGCGCGCCTTCGAAAAGGTGCAGGAGGCGATCAAGAACCGTCTCGCCGCAATCGAAACGCCAGTACAGAAGCCGATGTATTAGGCCGCGACGCGCTCAGTTCATTTTCTTTTGACAGGCTACCGTCCTGGACCTTGCTCGTGCCATGTGGGCTTTTGAAGGGCCCGGCCAGTAATCGATTTGCACTGCCACCTGCTGCCGGGGCTCGATGACGGCGCGCAGAATTTATCAACGTCGTAAACGATGGCGCGGCGGCGGCCTTTGTTGCGATCGGCCTACCGAGACCAATACGAACAGCGTATTGACTACAAAGGTGAGAATCGGACCTCGAAGCGCCCGAGTCTCCGGCTTAATCCGCCTTCTCTCGATTTTGAATTAACCGAAGTGTCGCGGCGACTTCTGATACAATACGCCGCGGGACGTTTGCGAATGAGACAGGCCTCAGGCGAATAATGTCATTGGTTGGCGTACTACGAATGCCTGCAAATGGGCTCCGCTCTTCGAACCAAACTGACCCGACGAATTCTGATGCGATGCGCTGCGCCAGGTCTTGAACTTCATCTGGAGAGTAGTCCTCGTTGGTGTTGTGTTCTGCGTGTACGACGCCTGCGAACGAGATGGATCCAAGGCGTCCGATGTCGTTGGCGTCAGCGAGCTTGCAAAAGATGTAGACGCTGTTCGTCGGCTTGAATGTGACACTGACGCCCGCTTCGGTCACGACGGTGTGAAAGTCGCTTCTAACCGGATGCTTCATCGCGTCTGGCGCGTAAGTCCGCATGCAGCAAGAAAGGACCCGCAAATTGTATCGGCAATATGATGGACCTGCGCCGGCTTAAGGGAATTGGTATGGCCAACGATAACGTCGGCAACCAGACCACACCGCTGAACCAAGTCGTCCGGTTGTCATCGGCATCGCGTGTCTCTTGCAGGTGGGGTGAAATCGCGTAATTAATGACAGCTGGGGTCAGCGGGGGCTGCCAACCCGCATCGACTGTGTCGTCTGCGATGGTTTCAGCACTGAGAGCCACGGAATCAGCAGCTCGTCGAATATACCCGGCTGTATTCAAACTTCCGGCAGGGCCAAATCTCAATCGCGAGGTGCTCAGTTCACCTTGGCCGGGCTGCCACCGCATCGATTA
>JBKPIZ010000096.1:0-6232 GCA_046730495.1 Pseudomonadota bacterium | reverse complement strand
TGTGGCAGCTGGGCGATTGCCGTCTGGACGCGATTGTTGACATTGACCGTGTCGATGTCGGGGTCAGTGCCGAGTTCGAAGCTCACCCCGAGAGTGTACGTGCCGTCATTGCCGCTCGTGCTCTTCATGTAGATCATCTTGTCGACGCCGATGATCTTCGACTCCAGCGGCTGCGCCACCGTCGCCTCGAGCACCTCGGAGGACGCGCCCGAGTACATCGCCGTGACCTCGACCTGGGGCGGCACGATATCGGGGAGCTGCGCGACCGGAATCCGCGTGAGCGCCAAGAGGCCCCCCAGCGCGATGACGATCGCGATGACGATGGCAAGGCGCGGCCGGTCGATGAAAACTGAGGAGATCATGGCTGTCAGCTCCTGCTCGCGATGGGCGCAACGGGGGCGGGCGTCACCGGCGCGTTGGGTCGCGCCCGCTGGACTCCGTCGACGATGACTTGCTCTCCCTCCTTCAGGCCGTCGACAATGCCGGCCTTTTCCGGAGTCAATTCGCCGAGTCGCACACGGCGCTGGCGGGCGATATTCTGATCATCGACCACGTACACGTAGCTGCCCTCCTGATCGGAGAGGATCGTAGCGCGCGGCACCGCGATCACCTCTTTCGGCTTGACGGATTCCAAGAGGACCGTGACGAACTCGTCTGCGATCAGCTCGCGAAGGTTGACACCGCCCGCTGTCTGCGACGGCAAAACCGGATTCGCAATTACGCCTCGGACAGTGACCGTGTCAGTGTCCTGCGCGATCGCATTGTTGATGAAGTCCAACTTCCCGACCTGCTCATAGAGTCTTCCGTCCGGAAGACGAAGGCGGACCTTCACTGCATCGAATCCGCCGTTTTCGGCATACTCTTGGCGTAATTCGATGGCGCGGCGCGTCGGCATGGGAAAGAGCACGTACATCGGGTCTTGGCTCACCACTGTGGTCAAGACGCCGGAATTCGGGCCGAGCACGTTGCCAACGGTGACTGATGAGCGGCCGATCCGACCGTCGATCGGAGAACGAATCTCCGTATAGTCCAGATTGATTTGTGCGATCTCGAACTGGGCCCGGGCCGCCTGGACCTGCGCCACCCGAGACCGCTGGGTTGCTTCCGCGGTATCTACCGCCTGCTGAGTCCCCGCGCTCTTCTCGACCAACTGCTGCTTGCGCCAGAGTTCGACTTTGTCGTTGTCGAGCTGCGCCTGGGCCTGTGCGATTGCTGCGTTCTGAACGTCGACAGCCGCCTGATACGGCGGCCGCTCCAGTACGTAAAGCAGATCGCCCTTTTTAACATCTGTACCTTCCGCGAAAAGCTGCTGCTCCAAGAAGGCGCTGACGCGCGACACCACGTTGACGCTGTTGATCGCCTGAATACGGCCGTTGAATTCATAGCTGTCGGTCATCGGCTGTCGTTGCACCGTGACCACACCGACCGGAGGGGGACCGGAAGGTAGCGGCTGTGCCGTTGCGGATGTGACCAACGTAAAGATGGCGAAGAAAACCGCTCCAGCCAGCAATGCAATTGCGTCCGCAATTTCGACTGGTCTCGCTAGCCCAACCATGGATGTTTCCTTTCCAAATTGGGAAGATACCCAGCACTAATTTTGATGATTGCCCTCGCCCCCATCCACTGGATGTGGGTCGATTCAAATAGTGCCTGCGCACACAGAGATAAGCTGCAGCTTATAGGTTCGGACCCGGCGCTGAATGGCACCCTCAGCTGAAAGAATGCATATATTCGCGCGAGCAGGGAGCGGGCGACCAACTCAAGGAATTTGTTCTAGAAGGCGGGGTCGTCTGCAACTTTTGGATTGGAGAAGCAGACAAATTCTCTGACCCATTTGCTGCGCGGGCGTGTTTGATCACTTCATTCGCAACTGCGCGATCTCACGCTCGGCATTCGATCTTTGAGCGCGAAACTTGCGCCGTACGAATTTTGTGGTTCCAGGAGGCCGGCGTGATCAAGTTTTTAACTTCTGGGATTGCGATCGCGGGCCTTTTGGGCGCGCTGCATGTCGTCGGAACACAAGCCGACGTTCTATCGGGCGCATCACACCCAAAAGGGGATCGGCTGGACAGGTTCCCGATCGAAGCGTCGTGTGGCGATTGGCCCTATTATCACCACGCCTGCCCGCGCGATCTCAAAGACGCGAACCGTCATCGGCGGAAGGTCCGCATTATCTCCCAAACCAATCACCGGAAGACGTCATTGCTCGCTTTCTTACGGAGCTAACCGAAATTCAGAAGCTCGGAGACATGAAACAGTTCAATCGAGTCCGCTGATCAGAGGAGCCCAGTTGGCTTATTGTCACGTACGCGCGAACGCGTTCAAGTTTGGAGATTATCTAATGGACATATCAATTATTCCCGCTCTCGCAGGTCTCACAGGAGCGGCCATAGGCGGGCTTACATCTCGAATTGCTTCTTTGTTTGCTCAAAAAACACAGGCGCGCGTGCAGTTGTTGGCACAGGACAAAGTCCGGCGCCAAGAACTGTATAAGGAATTTATTGAAGCTGCTACGCAATGTTACGCAGCGCCGCAACACGAGCAACCGGAAATTCCTGCATTGGTAAACCTCTATGGGAAGATTGGCAGGATGCGCGTGCTGTCATCGACGGCGAGCTTTGGCGATAGAAAGAGCGTAGTGAGGTTGGTGTCATGGCAGAATCACACCGATACCCTTTGCGAATCCAGCAATCCAAGCTCGACGGATGGTGGTTCATTTTCGTGGACGAAGTGCCGGAACTCGGTGTTTTGGGTCCTAATTACGAGGCCTTACTCAGCCGCCTTAAAAATGAGGCAGAGAACCTGTTTCGGTCGCGCGGTGAAAACGTTACTGACGTAGAAATTGTTCGATGTGAGAAACCGATGCTGCGAGTCTTCCACTGAAACTGGACTCCGCCGCGGTCCCGGCATGAGGCGTAGTTGCAACAAGATTTAAACTCCTTCATTCTCGGTTTCAGCGCCGTGGGGAATCATGGAACGACGAATTCCCGAAGCGCGGCGGCATGTCCGCTTTAGGTCAATAACGGACATCGAGGCAAGTTGAGCGGAATGTCCGCTTTGCCGCCTAGATTTAATGAGCTTTGAGAGCTTGATCGATCGGCAGTCGATAAAGCGCACCGTATTTTTCTTGTAGGTAATCGAGATACGGCCTCATTTGCATCACCGCGCCGGTCGCGCGCTCGACGAGATCGTTCGGTGCGAACTTGCTGCCGTGCCGGTAAAGATTATCGCGTAGCCAGGTGTGCAGCGTCCCAAATTTGCCTTTGGCGTTTTCGTGCAGGATTTCTGGATGCGCCTTGAGGGCGGCCGCATAGAACTGGGCGGATGAAACATTGCCGATCGTGTAGCTCTGGAATCGACCGCCGATGTAACCGGAATACCAGTGTGCGTCCTGCAGACAGCCGTCGCGATCATCGGATGGCGCGATGCCAACATCGGCTCGCATTGCCGCGCGCCAAGCCTCCGGCAGATCTCTCACACGGAGCTGCCCTTCCAGCATTTTAAGCTCAAGGTCGAAGCGCAGCATGATGTGGAGATTGTACGTCACCTCGTCAGCGTCGGTGCGAATCAGCGACCGCGCCACCTTATTGATGGCACGATGGAACACAGCGAGGGGAACACGCGATAGCTGCTCCGCAAAAATTCGTTGCAGACTCGGGTAAAAATGCTCCCAGAAACCGCGGCTGCGCCCCACCACGTTCTCCCAGAGCCGCGACTGGCTTTCATGGACTCCAGCCGATACACCTTGGCCGAGCGGCGTGCCATCGAGCGCAGCGCTGACACCTTGTTCGTACATGGCATGGCCGGCCTCGTGCAGCGTCGAGAACAACGCGTCGTCAAGGTCGTTCTCACTCACGCGGGTGGTGATGCGACATCGCCAGCCGAAAATCGAGTGCAGAAAGGATGATGGGTAAGGTCGAGACGACCGCGCTTGAGATCATAGCCCAGGCTCTTCGCAGCATGCAGGGCAAAATCAAACTGGGCTGCTTTGGGGAAAGCTTGCCGCAGACACGCGTCATCCGCAGCAGGCTGCTCACAGATCACGCGCACCATCGGGATAAGCTGAAGTTTGAGTTCATCGAATAGTCCGCTGATCGAGGCCGCGGTCATACCCTCATCTGCGTCGTCGATGTGCGGATCGGCGACATGGTTGTGGGGCACAAAATAAGCGGAATATTCGCGGCTAAGGTCCAGCGTCCGTTCGAGATAAGGCGCCATAGTTGCGAAGTCATTGCCCGGCCGCGCCCTTGTCCATGCATCATACGAGGTCGAGAAGTGCGCAGTTGCGCGCTCAACATGATCCGACGGAATTTTGATGTTCTTTTGGAAATCGCGACGCGCCACACGGATCAGGCTCGCGTCATCAGAATCGTATGGCAAGTTTTCGCTATAGCGGGTGAGCCCGTCGATTAGCCGACCGAGCGCCGGCTCGACCGCCCGCTCATGCGCCAAACGGTTGAGCATCGCGAGCTGATGGCCACGAGCGCCGGCGCCACCTTCCGGCATGTAGGTCGCCTGATCCCAGTTCAGCACGTCGCTCGCCGCATTCAGATCGCTAATCTCGCGCAGCCGCCGCTTGAGCTCGATCAGCATTTCCTCCGCAGAGTGGCGGTTGCGCGCAGGCTTGCGCGCGGTCGTCTGGGAGCGGGCTGCGGGTTTTGGTTTGCGGATGGGTTTCAAGAGCTAACGCGCCGCCACGACCATGATCTCGACCTTGTAGTCCGGCGATGCAAGCTTGGCCTCAACGGTCGCCCGTGCTGGGGTATTTCCCGGGGACACCCAGGCGTCCCAGACCGCGTTCATCTCAGCGAAATTCGCCATGTCGGTAATCCAGATATTGGCGGAAAGGAGCTTAGTCTTGTTGGTCACGGCCGTGGCCAGGAAGCCATCGATCTGCGACAGAATGCTTTTGGTCTGCTCGCCCGTACTCTTACCTTTCGGATTATCCGCAACGATGCCGGCGAGATAGACGGTATCGCCGTGGATCACGGCCTTGCTCATACGCGGCCCGGTTTCGTGACGTTCGATCTTCATCGCTGATCCTTTCCCAATCACATCGCTCTGATCTGAGCACACCCGCCAAGACTTTGCCTAGCGGGGTGCGAGTTGAGCAACCAGCGGGGTCTCGCTCTAGGTCACAACAGACATCCTGAGAGCAAGCACCACATTGCGTGGGTGATAAAGATTTTACGGGGTTGATGAAATAAAACCCCGGTCTGTGAGGGGCGAAGCTTCGGATTTTGGACCCGTGGACAATCCGCCATGGAACCGGCAGCGCGCTTTTCCGAACTCAACCCTTACTAAGCAAGTCCCGCCTGCTCGGGTCTTCGCTCCGCACAAGGGCCGGTCCTTGCGCTTGCGCTGCCAAGCGGATCGGTCTGATTTGAGAGTCATTTCGCAACCGTCGTAACACCCCATGACGCGCGCGAGCGCAGGCGCGCGTATGGTCCCATAATTCACCTTGCACAGAAACGGGGAGCACATCGCCATGTCGTAGAGGACAGACGCCGTAGTTGTCAGCACCATCGGCATCGACACCCGTTGAACGTCCGCTGCGCATGTCCGCTATGCCTCCAGCCCCCTCTGTGGCGGACCTCTGTGGCGGACCTCGTAAGAGGTCATGTAGGATCAAGCATGATGTATAAAACCGATCACATTGCATGGGCCGCAGAGGCTGTTGCGGTTTTTCAGGAGCACTGCCGCACCGGGGACGAGCATGCGATCGCAGATCTGATCTGCGACCTTGGGCATTTGGCCGAGGAGCGCGGCTTAGATTTTCTCAACGAGGTCAAGCGGGGTATCGGACACTGGTACGCGGAGCATCATGCCGGTCACGGCGAGGTTCTCGGGCCCGACGCCGCGGTCGAGATCATCATCAAGCCTAAATAGTCGCCTACGCAGATGGGGCATGAACTGCCTTCAAAGGGCGTTCGCGGTTCTTCCCTTTAGGCGTGGCGGACGACAATCACGATCCCACAGGGGGCATTTGCTCGAACTGGCTGAAAGCCCTGGGCTTCGGTTCCAGCGCGGTCAGAAAGTGGTTGGCCCAGTGTTGGATGTCGTTGTGTGAGAGCACTCGGAACAGCGAGCCGTGCCGCTCGCGCCGCTCGGCCAGCGGCATCGATAGCGCCTGCCCGATGGCTGCCGCGACGCTATCGGGATCGTAAGGATTGACCAGCAGCGCTGCTTTGCATTCATGAGACGCACCAGCGAACCGTGACAGGATCAGCAC
>JBKPIZ010000095.1:0-13211 GCA_046730495.1 Pseudomonadota bacterium | reverse complement strand
CGAGCGAAAGACTCCCGATAAAATTAGTGTCCAAGACGCTGCCGAAACCGCTGACGCCGTCCGGCAGAAGAATGCCGTTAATACGATACTGCGCGTTGGTATGATCGTTGCGCACATGGAACAGCCCGCTCGCCGCTGAATCCTGCGACACACCCGGCGCTTGGAGTAGCACGCGCTCGACCGGCGCGTTCGTGCCCTGCGGCAGCGCCTCGATCGTGTCATGGCTTTTGGTGTCCGAGGTCGTGCCGATTGTGGTGTAGAGATTACTGCGCGCCTGGTCGAAGCTATTGATCTTCCCGGCGACGACTTCAGCGGGCGATACCGGCGGCACAGTTGATGGCGGCGCCACCTGCCGCGCCACAGGACGCGGTTGGGCTTTCGGCTTTTTGGCCGCACGCACCGTAAGCTCCGGCAGTTGGACCTGGGCGTTTGCCGGCGCGATCGCCGCATCAAGCGCAATCAGCGCAACGAGCGCGGCGCTCAACACATAGCTGCACAGGCGATGATTCCGATCCGACATGACGCTCCGCTTTTGCAAATGCTGCAATCTGGCCAAATGGCCGGCGCTTGTGCGGTCGCGCTGTCGCTGAAAAATCGCGTGGTGTTGAACGGAAGGTGCCGCGCTTGCTCTTCAGAGGCTCCCGGCGCAGATCACGAAACGGCGCCGGAAACCGACGATCAGCTCGACCGCAGCCTCAGGCCACGGGCGGAGCGCGTGATCGGAAAGCGAGTCGCGGAGAATCGGCGAGCGGCCGTGCGACATTGAAGCACTGCTCGACCGTCTCGAAGTTTGCAGGGACAAGCAATTGGGGCGGCGCCGACGCGAACGCGCTCGACGCCAGAAAAATTGACGCACAGATCGCGCAATAATCGTCATGATCGGCCGGAATTTGCGCCGGCGCATGCGATTTAGTGTCAGCAAGCGCGGCGCGTTGCGCACTCGTCGCGTGCGGGTTTTGCGCCAAGGCGTGCAGATGGACGTGACCGAAGGCGACCGCGATCTGAAGCGCCAGCGCGATCAGCGCCAGCACCGCGCCGTTTCGTCTATGGCGACGAACCCAGCCCACCGACATCCCCACCCGCAACACGCCCCCGCGGGCCTGCATGCTAACGTTACACTATTACATCAGGCAAGAGGCCACTTGTTCCCATTTTGAAATCAGCACGTTAGCGCGCGCGTCAACTCGCGCACATTGCTGCGCATCATCGCGATATAGGTGGCTGCGGGTCCGTCCGGCGACGACAGCGCATCGGAATAAAGTTTGCCGCCGATCTTCACGCCCGTTTCGGCGGCAATCCGCTCCAGCAGGCGCGAATCGGTGACGTTCTCCAGAAACAACGCAGGGATATTTTCGCGGCGGATTTGTTCAATGAGCTTGGCGACGTCGCGGGCGGATGGTTCGGCTTCGGTCGACAAGCCTTCCGGCGCATTGAATGCGATGCCGTAAGCCTCGCCAAAATAACCGAACGCGCTGTGGGCCGTGATGACTTTGCGGCGCGCAGGAGGAATCGCCGCAATCGCCGCTTTGATCTCGCCGTCGAGCGCGTTGAGTTTGGCGAGATAGGTTGTTGCATTGGCCTCGAAGATTTCTTTCTCGGCCGCATCGACGGCGATCAAGCCATCCCGGATGTTGCCGACATAAAGTTTGGCGTTCGCGACCGACTGCCAGGCGTGTGGGTCGATCATGGCATGATCTTGTGAGCGCGTGTCGCTGCGCGGCCCGATGCCCCGGCTCGCCACCACGACCGGTGCGCGGGATGCCGACGCGGCAATCAACCGGTCGATCCAGCCTTCAAGCCCTAATCCGTTGACGAAGACAATATTGGCTGCGGCGATCGTCTTCACATCGCCAGGTGTCGGCGCGTAGACATGAACATCGCCATTCGGGCCGACCAGCGTCGCGAGTTCCACCCGCCCGCCGCCGACATTTCTCACAAAATCGCCGACGATCGAGAACGTGGCGACCGCACGCGTGCGATCTTGCGTCTTCTTCTGCCCCCGCCCCGGAACAAGGCCCGCCGCGACCGCCGCCGCAGCGGCGGTCAGGGAAATGACATGGCGCCGGGTCGGCAATCGAATTCTCCCGGATCGGCCGGGACACTTCCGGCGGGGCAAGGACGCATAAAGCCTGCAGTGGCCACGAAAAATTCGTGTAATGTTATAATGTTACACCATTGGCCGCAACGCATCCCCGCATGGCGATGATCGTTAACGGCGCGCGGCGTTGTTCATCGAAAGTCGACGGATGTCGTGCTAAAGCCCCGCGCCGGCGGGCGAACTTGGCCGGAGAACTTGGCGGATCGCCAGTTCCCCAGAACCCCAGCGGCAGTAGCGGGCGGAACGCGATTTTCCTCGCCGCAGCCGCAGGGCAATAAGGGGTTGACGGCAGACCGGCATCGGCCTGGCCGATTGTGAATGTGGACGATGGCGTAATGAGCGACAGGTTCAATACGGCACAGAACGGATTGGAGCCGCGGGCCCAAGCACTCGTCGGCGCCTATACGCGCGCCGGCTATGCGCGGATCGATCCGCCGCTGCTGCAACCCGCCGAGCCGTTCCTCGATTTGTCCGGCGAAGACATTCGCCGGCGCATGTTTTTGACGACCGATCCACAAGGGCGCGAAATGTGCCTGCGCCCGGATCTCACCATTCCAGTGTCGCGCGCCTATCTGCAATCGGCCGCGGCGGGCAAACCGGCGGGCTTTTGCTATCTCGGTCCGGTCTTTCGACACCGTCCCCGCGCATCCGCAGAATTTGTGCAGGTCGGAATCGAATCCTTCGGACGCCAGGACAAGGCTGCCGCCGATGCCGAAATGCTCGCGCTCGGACTGGAAGCGACCGTGCAATTCGGTATCACCGCGCCCGAGATCCGCATCGGCGACGTCGGATTGTTCTCGGCTTTCATTGCCGCGCTCGATCCGGCGCCAGCCTGGAAACGGCGGCTGATCAAGGATTTCAACCGCAAATCTTCGCTCAAGCACGACCTCAATCAGCTCACGCTCGCAGCGGGCGATAATCGGCCGGAATATCAGGGCGTACTTGCCGCGCTGGCCGGCTCAGACCCCAAAGCCGCGCATCATCTCGTCACCGATCTTCTCTCGATCGCCGGGATTGCCACGGTTGGCGGTCGCACCGTCGCCGAAATCGCCGATCGCTTTCTCGAGCAAGCGACGCTGAACGCGCCGACCCGGCTGCCGCGCGAGACGCGCGCGCTGATCGAGCGCTTCCTCTCAATTGCCGGCGATCCGGACGACGCCGCGGCGGAACTGCGCGGGCTGTGCGCCGATGCAAAAATCTCGCTCGGCCAAGCGCTCGATCTGTTCGAAACGCGGACCGGATTCCTCGCCGCTCGCGGGGTCGAGGTGCCCACCATCAAATTTGCAACCGCTTTCGGTCGCGGCTTCGACTATTACACCGGGTTCGTGTTCGAACTGCACCGGGCCGGCGGCGTCGCTCCGCTGGTGGCCGGCGGCCGCTATGACGAACTTTTGGCGCGGCTCGGCGCACGCGCGGCGATACCGGCGGTCGGTTTTGCGGCCTCTATCGAAGAACTCACTACGGCGGGAGGCGTGTCGTGAACGGGCCGCTCATTCTCGCCGTACCTTCGAAAGGCCGGTTGCAGCAAAACGCGGAAAGCTTTTTTGCCCGCGCCGGGCTGCAGCTCGTCAAGCCGCGGGGCGCCCGCGATTACCGCGGCGCCATTGCCGGGTTCGACGGCGTCGAGATCGCGTATCTGTCGGCGGCCGAAATCACCCAACAGCTCAGCCAGGGCGCGGTGCATCTCGGCATCACCGGCGAGGATCTGGTCCGCGAGATGATTCCGCAATCCGACGAACGCGTGATCCTGATCGCCGGGCTTGGATTTGGATTTGCCAATGTGGTGGTCGCGGTGCCGCAAGCCTGGATCGACGTGCGCACCATGGCCGATCTCGACGACGTCGCGACCGCGTTCCGGCTCAAGCATGAGCGCAAGATGCGGCTCGCCACTAAATACGCCAACCTCACGCGCGATTTCTTTGCCGCGCACGGGATCGTCGACTACCGCATTGTGGAAAGTTCGGGCGCGACCGAAGGCGCTCCCGCGGCGGGCACCGCAGAAATGATCGTCGATATCACCACCACCGGCGCGACGCTCGCCGCCAACGGATTGAAGACCATTGAGGACGGCGTGATCCTGCGCTCGCAGGCAAATCTCGTCGCCGCCCGCACAGCCTCATGGCAACAGATGCACCGCGAGATCGCGCGGCTCTTGCTCGACCGCATCGCTGCGCAAAAGCGCGCCGAGGCCTTTGCCGAAGTGCGCACCCGTTTTGCCGGATTGGACGACAAGCTGCTGGCGGCCGCGCGGGATAAATTCGGCGTGGTAACGCCATTCGGCAGTCCCACGTCATCCGGGATGCTGACCCTGCACTGCCCGCCGGAGCATGTGCAGGCGCTGGCCAATTTCCTGCGCGAGCACGGCGCCCAGGCGGTTTCAGTCGCGGGTCTTGACTATGTCTATACCTGTGGTGACAACCCGCTTTACGCGACCCTCGCTGCGGAGCTCGCGCGGCCGGTCCCGTAACCTGCTTTCAGTAATCTGGGCCGAGCGGTTTAAGCCGAGTGCCCGTCAAAATCGCCGCACTTCGGCAGTTTTTTCTCGCGCTGTGGCGTCATCTTGGCGGGATCGGGTTCGCCCGGCTCACCCCGCGGACCAAGCACGCGCCGCGCTATTTGATCCTCGGTTTCCCGTTCTTCTTCGGGGATTTTTTTCGGCATGATGGATCAGAACGGACGATGCGTGCGGCCGAGGAGCCAGCCGAGCCCAAGCGCGATGGCCACCGCGGTATAGGGCTGGGTTTCGATCGTGTTACGGAGTGCGCGCTCCAGTGAGCCGGCGCTCTGGCGCGCCGCCGTATTGGCGCTGTCGGCGAGATCGGCGGCCGTATCGCGCGCGTGTTCATAGACATCCTGGGCGGCGTCCGACGCCTCGCCGGCAAGATTACTTGCTTGTTTTTTTGCTTCGCCGAACGCCTGATTGAAATCGGAGCTGGCGGAACGGGCTTGAGCCATGACAGTCCTCTGCTTGGTCTCTTATTGCACTCTGGCCGGTAACGCGCAGGCGACCGCAAAGGTTCGCGTCGGCTGAGGTTTTCATCGCAAATATTTGCTGGTCCAAAGCTTTTTGATTGCCGTGATCGGGTGCCCGGCGCCCCGCCTGGAACGATCCCGGCTCCGGCGCGTTCCATGGGGCGCCCTGCGGCGGCGGTTTGGATCACGATGGAGGTTTGCCATGCCGGTGCTACTTGGTTTTATTCTCGGAGTGGCTGTGACCATCCTGGGCGTCTATGAATACGATTCCTCGACCGGGCGCGCCGGCAATGGCCTCTCAGCAGGCGCGGCGGGCGGAAAAGCGCCGATGGTCAATTGGGACGTGGTCAGCGAGGACTGGCATAACTTACAGTCCGGTGTGCGCTCGACTACCGACAGTATCGAGCGGAAGCTGAAGCAGCATTCCGGCTGATCTCGCACGTTCGTTCATTTGGTCGCAGCGATAGCCTAAACGACCAAACCGGCCACGAGCGGACAGGGCTCTACCGGGAAGGCGGCAGGCAAAACGCGTCGGCGTCAGAGCTTGATGCCGATCCGCTGCCAAAGGTTCTCGTGCTTGACCGCGTGGTAGCACTCGCAGGCGCAAGCTTCGAGCGCGGGACGATCGAGGATGGTAATACGGCCGCGGCTATAGCGGACGACACCCCGCTTCTGCAGCTCCTGAGCCAGTAACGTCACGGTGGTGCGCCGCACGCCGAGCATTTCGGCAAGGAATTCTTGCGTTAGCAAAAGCTGCTCGCTGCCGGTCCGGTCGGCGCATTGCAACAGCCAGCGGCACAATCGCGACGAGCCGTCGTGAACGGCATTGCAAGCGGCGTTCTGCTGCGCTTCCGCCCACAGCGTCTCGATGTAACGCACGATGAGATCGCGCAGCGCAGCGCTGCGACCGGCCGCGTGTTCGAAGCGCGCCGCCGAAATTGTGGAAAATTTCCCCGGGATCTGCACCATCGCCCGGGTAAACGATAGTCGCGGTCCCAAGCCGCATTGCAGCCCGACCGCGCCCTCCCGGCCGGTCGAGGAGGTCTCGACCATGTCGCCATCACCCGTGGTGATGAGCTGCGAGATCATCCCAGTATGGGGAAAATAGACCTGATCGATGGGGTCGCCCGTGCCGTAGCAGACGACGCCTTGGGGTAGTGTCAGCTGCCGGAGATCAGGCTCTAAGAGGATAAACGCATCCTCGGGCAAAGCGGCGAGCAGGCGGTTTCCCGTCGATCTCGTCAAACTCGCCCGCTCGGCCCGGGGCATCGGCCGGTTTGCCCATGCATTACCCCAGGTCAACCGCACCCGTCCTAAGATCGGGTCCCGACTTAGGGCGGCGTTTTGAATTTCGCCGACGTTTGCCGTGACATCGCTCCTTCCCCCCGAATCCAAGCAAGGGGGCAAGTCGCAAAGCTGACAAATGTTCCACACGGCCGGGCTGTATTTTCCGCTGGCCGCCTCCGGCCGAAGGGCGAGCGGCAGACTAGTCAAAGTGTCGCGGATGATGGGTTCGCCGCGGCCTGCGGCGTGGATGTGGGAAATCGCCGAAGGCGATCTCTCGCGCTTTCGTTGTCGCGTCGGCAGGCGGATATTGGAAGAGAGAGCGCAGCGGAGTAATCGCTTCGCCCTAGCTTACCCAATGGTGAGCTACGTCATCCGTCGGCTGAGGCCAGCGCGCCTGGGCAGTCCCTGACACAGCGGTTGCGCCTTCTACAGCTTTCTTCAGAACCATTGCGGATGCGGCAAGCGCCGCTTCTTTCCGGTCTCGATCGCGGATGCGGCGCACCTGCTGCTGGGCATGATAATCGCCCCAGCCCAATACTGCTGCAAACAGGACAAACGCCCCGACGACCGCGGTCAAGACGATGATCTGACCAATCGACATCGCGGGTCTCCCCTTAAGGATTCCTTCCGACAAAGGCCTTAGCGCACCGGCGCAAGGGCATGTTGACCTATGTCAACGCGGATCACTTTTTTGACCCGCGCGCCCGCGCCAACGGGACAACGTGTGGCGTGGCGAGATGGCTTGGAAGCCGCTATAAGCATGCCCCACGGAGCAAACTGATGACCGATACGGTCGACACCAAAATCACGCCGCTGCCGCGCGACCGTCATGCTGCGGATGCCGCCGCTTACGGGCTTTCGATCGTGGTGCCGCTTTACAATGAAGCGGCCACACTGGAACGGCTGCACGCACGGCTCGTGGAGGTGGCGAAGCGGCTGCGTGAGACCCGCGCGCTGGCGTGCGAGATGGTCTATATCGATGACGGCAGCCGCGACGGCACGCTTGCCATTGCGCGCGAGCTTCCGGCGGCCGCAATTGACGTTCAGGTGGTTTCGCTGTCGCGCAATTTCGGCAAGGAAGCGGCGCTGCTCGCTGGCCTCGACCATGCCCGCCGCGGCGCGGTGCTGTTCATTGATGGCGACGGTCAGCATCCGACATCGCTGATCGAGACACTGGTCGGCCATTGGCTCGATGAGGATTGCGACGTCGTCTATACCGCCAAGGCGCATCGCGCTAACGAGTCGCTGATCCGCCGTGTCGCGGTGAAGGGTTTTTATCTTCTCCTCAATTGGGGCGCGCGGCCCAAGATCCCGGAAGATGCCGGCGACTTCCGCTTGTTGTCGCCACGCGCGGCCAGTGCGCTGCGTCAGCTTCCGGAGCGCAACCGCTTTTTCAAAGGATTGTCGAGCTGGATCGGCTTTCGCCAGATGCGGATTGACTACGAGCCTGAGGCGCGCACCGAAGGCCGCAGCACCTGGAATCTGCGCCGACTGATCGGCCTGTCGATCGACGGCGTCACCGCCTTTTCCTTGGCGCCGCTGCGCCTCGCCACTCTGTTCGGAACGGTGCTCGCGCTCGTTGCCTTCTTCTATGGGCTCCAGATCATCTATGAGACGCTTGTTTATGGCACCGCGGTGCCCGGCTATCCGTCGCTGTTCGTCGGTGTGATGGTGCTCGGCGGCGTCCAGCTGATCATGATCGGCGTGGTTGGCGAATATATTGGCAAGATTCTCGAAGAGATCAAAGGCCGTCCGGTCTATTTCGTCGCCGAGCACGAGATAAAGCTCAGCGAGGCGGACAAACAAGCCGACGCACGCACTGCGGCCGAATGAACTCAGCGCTGCGGCACATCTGGCTGTGCGCCGACGACTACGGCATATCGCCGGCGGTCAGCGCCGCGATCCGCGAACTGGTTGCGCGCCGGCTCATCAACGCGACATCGGCCATGGTGGTGACGCCAAGTTTTTCCGCGCGCGAAGCGTCAAATTTGCGCGAAGCCGCCGACACGCGCGCGGCGATCGGATTGCATCTGACGCTGACCGCGCCGTTTCGTCCGCTGACCGATTTCGCGCCGCGGCGCAACGGCGCGTTTCTGCCGCTTAACGGTATGGCCAGCCGCGCACTCGTGCGCCGCCTCGGCCGGTCACGGCTTGAAACCGAGATTGCCAGCCAATTTGCGGCGTTTCGCGACGCTTTCGGCCGCAATCCGGATTATGTCGACGGTCATCAGCACATTCACGTCTTCCCGCAGATCAGCGACGCGCTTGTGCGCGTGATCAAACAAGAGGCGCCGCGAGCTTGGTTGCGGCAATGCGGTCGGGCGCCTTCGGCGCCAAAGAGCCTCGCCGATCCAAAAGGCTATATCCTTGACGGTTTGAGTGCGCGCCTGCGCCGGCTTGCTGCGCGGCAGGGCGTGCGCACCAATCCGGCGTTTGCCGGCGCCTATTCGTTTCGCTCCGATGCCGATTTCAGCAAACTATTTGAGGAGTTTCTCGACGGCCTGCCCGACGGCGGGCTCGTTATGTGCCATCCCGGAAAAGTCGATCAAGAACTACGCGAGCTCGATCCGCTAACCGATTGGCGCGAGCGCGAATATGCGTTTTTTCTCGGCGACCGCTTCCCGCGGCTGTTGGCCGAGCGCGGCTATGCGCTGGCTTCGATGTCTTAAAGCGTTATTATTTGAGCATGATCTTTTCCGAAAACCGGTATCCACTTTTCGGGATCATGCTCTAGATCACCACGACCTTAGTGCCGACTTTCACGCGCTGATAAAGATCGGTGACATCCTCGTTACGCATGCGGATACAGCCGGACGACACGTTGGTGCCGATAGTCCAGGGCTCGTTCGAGCCATGGATACGATACAGGCTCGAGCCGAGATAAAGCGCGCGCGCCAAGCGGATTGTCGACGCCGCCTGGCATGAAGCGCGGCAGGTCAGGCCGCCGCGCCAGCATTTCCACTGGCGGCCGCCAATCTGGCCATTCCCGCTTAGCGGTGACGGTCTTGACTCCCGCCCACAAAAAGCCCGGCCGACCGACGCCGATGCCGTAACGCAACGCCCGCCCACCGTCTTCGATCAGATAAAGAAATTTGTTCGCGGTATCGACAATGATCGTGCCTGGCGCCTCACGACCGGGATAGGCGACCTCCTGCCGGAGAAATTTCGGATCGATCGGACCATCACGCGGATCGGCTTGGCTCGGCGCCGCATAGGCTTGCGGCGCATAGGCCGATGACGCGTAGCCAGGCGGTCGCATGTAGTATGCCGAGTCGCCTGGGCGAAATGCGTGGGACAGTATGATCGGTCCGGCGAAAATCGTGGCAAAAAAATCATTCAGGCCACGATTTGACGGTGAGGGAGACGGCGCCGGCGCGGCGTAACTCTGCGCCGTGGCCGCGCTGTCGCTTTGCCGCATGGCCGCAGCACGCGAAAGCGCCGCCTTTGGCGCGATCGTCGACGTGACTTTCCGGACATGTGCGACGCGCTTTATCGGCACGCTCTGAGCGGATTGGCTCGCACCGTCCGGCGCATAGGTCGGCCGAAGCGATTGCGCCAGCGCCGAGCCCGAAAGGGTGCCCGCCAAGATTGCTGCGATGATTGCCGCGATGCCGATGCGCCGCATGACCGTACTCGTTACGCAAGCCCGAACGCAGCCGCATTTTCGCGATCTGCCGGTCCGACTTAAGCGGCGAGTACAGGGGCAAAGCTCGACTGTTTGGTTAACAAATCCCAGCGCTGCCGGATTTGCATGCCGTTCGTCAAATTTACGGTTGATTTTGCTTAAATGCCGCGCTTCGCATTAAGACGGTTGCCGGATCAGCACGAAACATAGAAGCGCAATCGCGGCGAAAGTCGCCACCACAGCGAGCCCGATCGCGTCGGAGGCACGATCGGCAACAAAAGTGACCACCACCGGCGCCAAGGCCTGAACCACAAGAAAAGGACCGCCGATCCGGCCCATGAGCCGGCCATAGCCGGCGGCGCCAAACAAAGCGAGCGGGACCGTGCCGCGGGCGATGGTCAAAAGCCCGTTGGCCATGCCGAACATGACCGCGAAGATCGTCGCGACGCTTGCGGAAAACGGCAACAGCGCCAGCAGTACGAAAGCCGCGACCAGCAAACCGACCGCACAACGTGCAATCCATAGTGGGTGCAGCCGCCGCGCAAACGAGAATTCACAGATCCGCGCCAAGACCTGCGCCGGACCAAACAACATGCCGATCGCAACGACGGTCGCCGGCGCCAGGCCGAAGCGCTGGAAAATTGCAAGGAGCTGGGCCGACAGCGCCGAAGGCACAAAGGCATAGGAAGCAAAGCCGGCCGCCACGAGCACGAAGGCGAAGCCATGCGATGGCACGAAAACTTTTCCCGCTTGGTCGGCAGATGTCGCATGGCGCGATGTGCCACCGGCGTGCTGGCGCGGCAGCGCAAAAGCATGCAGCGGCGCGGCCAGGCCCGCCAACAGTGCCGCATAGACCAGGTAAGCACCGCGCCAACCGACAGTCTGAATGAGAAATTGCGTTGCCGGCCAGCTCACGGTTGAGGCGAAACCGGCGACGAGCGTGAGCGCGGTGATCGGCGTGCGCGCCGCGCTGCCGAAGATTCGGCCGAGCGTCGCAAAAGCCGGATCGTAGAGCGATGCCGCCATGGCAATGCCGATCGTGATCCAGGCGGCGAAATAGCCCAACACGCCTGGCGCAAAGACCAAGCCCGCAAGCCCCAAGGCGCCGATTAATGAGCCGATGGGCATTACCACATGGCCGCCCAGGCGATCGATGGCACCGCCGACATAGCGCGAGCACAAACCACCGACGAATAAACCGACGGAAAATCCAGCCATGGCGAAGGGCGGCGACCAACCGTGGTCGGCGGCGATCAGCGGCACCGTCAGCACCGGCGGATAGAACAGCGCGCCCCAGGACAAGATTTCGGTAACGCCAAGCACGCTGACGGCGCGCCAGGGACCGAAAATGAATGCACCGGGGCTTGGCATGAGCGTCGTCAATCGGGAAAACAAGCAGACAAACAGGCGGGAGCCGGACGATGTGATGAATCCGGCATCGTTATAACACCGCTGATGTCATGGATCGCCGACTTGCCGGCGCGTGGCAATCGGCTTTGACGACACCCTGTCGGGCAGCAGCCTATTGCGCAGCAGGTTTGGGCTTGGCCCCAGCGCGCGCCACGCCTTCCGGCGCGCAGCGCACATAGACGCCGGTGCCATAGCGGCCGGCGACTTCGGGATCCATCCAGCGCAGCACCATGGTGCGGCCGTCGAACGACACGATCTCGCGATCCTGCGGGCCGCCGGCATTGCCTGGCGGACCGATATAGTTCTTGCCGTTGCCTGATCCTTTGAGCTGCAACTCCTGCAGCTGCGCACTATCGGCGAGATACATCATCACCCCGCCACTGGCGCCACGTGTGATTTCAACCGGCTGGCCGCATTGGCCGCGCGCCGCCGCCGACGTGCGCGCCAAGTCGCTCTCGTTATGGAAGGCGCCATAGCCCCAGCGGCCAACGACTTCTTCCGGACGGTATTGTGATGGAATTGCCGGCTGCGTCATGGGCGCGGTAGCCGACGCTTGCTCCAGTGGCGGCGTGTTGGATGTACAAGCCGTAAGCGCGAGCGCGGCAAAGACCGCGAGGCCAACACAGTGCAATCGCGAGGCGCTCATGAAAATCTCCCCAGGCCGGAGCATCCGGCCGCTTCGCAGCTTATCGCAGGTGACCAGCCCTCCCCCCGCCTGGCAGGCTGTGCCCGTGCTTTGTACCGCCGCGACCTTTCGAGTTTGTTTCAAATCGTCCCCGCAGGCGCAGCTTCGGCAAAGATTACGGCCCCGATTTGGCGGTTTGGGAGGCTTCCCGGCGGCTCGACCCGTTCCGCCCTGCCCGCAGTCTGGGCGGTTGCGCCTTTACCTTCGGGCGCGGATCGACGAGCGGGGCTGATTTATGGATGCTCAGCGCCCGCATCAGGTCCGGACCGTCAAAAAAATCGCTGTCGGCGCAGAGTTTCGCGGCGTGAATACCGGCAATTGCGCATAAATCGTCGAGTTCATTGGCGTCGCCAGTGACCCCGACTGCGCCCAAAAGCTCGCCGGTCTTGTCGCGGATCAGCTGGCCGCCGCCTTCCAGAAACAGCGGGTAATCCGCAAGCCGCTCCAGGGATTGCATAAATAGCGGCTTTTCCCGCGCTTTCTCCAGCACAAGCTTGGATGGCCGATCGAGCGCCAACGCGCCATAGGCTTTGCCATAGCAAATCTCAAAGCGCAGCATCGATGCGCCGTCCTGCTTCTGAAACGCCTTCACGCGGCCGCCGGCATCGAGCACGATCGCGCTCATCGGCCGGCATTTGCGCTTTTTGGCGGCGGCAAAGGTCGCCGCAATAACGGTATTGGCCTCTTCGAGGCTAAGCCCGCGCATTTCCTTGTCCAGATACCGGCTGCCCTGATGGCGGCACGGCCTAGAATAGACGTTCTCATCGGCCAAGCTACCGTTATTGGCGCTCATGCAGCCGCCAGTAGAATTCTCTACGCCACCTTCGCCTTGACACCCTGCCGCAGGCACATTATTTGCCGCTTGGCACTCAGTTTGTTAGAGTGCTAAGGCACTGATATACAAATCTTTTCAATGCTACCGCGCGGCGTCTAGCACCGCGGCAGATGAGGATCCTCATGGCGAAAACCAAGTTCCGGCCGCTCCACGACAGGGTGGTCGTCAAGCGCGTCGAGGCCGAGGAAAAATCCAAAGGCGGCATCATCATTCCGGACATTGCCAAAGAGAAGCCGCAACAAGGCGAAGTCGTTGCCGTGGGTCCCGGCGGCCGCGACGAAAACGGCAAGCTTATTCC
>JBKPIZ010000094.1:0-4829 GCA_046730495.1 Pseudomonadota bacterium | reverse complement strand
CAGCGCCAGGACGGTGGAAAGCGCGCCATGTTTTTCAACCGACGCTCCGCGAATCCTATCTAAAACTCCTCCACCGCCCGGATGAGCCGCTCGATATCTTCCGATCGCGACAGCCGGTGATCGCCGTCCTTAATCAGCGTGAGCACCACGTCGTCGCAGGCAAAGCGGGCGACCAGCGCCTTGGCGTGCTGCCACGGCACATCCGGGTCCTGCACGCCTTGCAGGATGCGCACCGGGCAGCCGGTCTCGATCATCCCGCCCAGCAACAGATGATTGCGGCCCTCTGCGATTAATTGCCGCGTGACCAGATAGGGCTCCGGCGAATATTGCGACGGCCGCGCCCACACGCCTTTCTCCGCAAGCTCGCGCTTGATCTCGGGCGTGAAGCGCTTCCACATCAGCTCTTCCGTAAAATCGACCGCCGGCGCCACCAGAACGAGGCCCGCGATGCTCGCGGCGGCGGGTTCTTTGCGCGCCCGCAGTACCCGCGCCAAGAGGAGCGCCAGCCAGCCGCCCATCGACGAACCGATCACGATTTGCGGCCCGCGGCAGCAGGCGTCGAACACCGCCAGCGTCTCCGCGAGCCAGCGGCCGATCGTGCCATCGGTGAACGCGCCGCCCGATTCGCCATGTCCGGAGTAATCGAACCGCACGCAGGCACGGCCCTTTTGCGCCGACCAGTCTGCCAGCGCCTGTGCCTTCGTTCCCTGTATGTCGGATTTGTAACCGCCGAGCCAGAACAGGCCCGGCGCAGCGCCGTCATGCTGTCGCACCGCGATCACCCGCTGGTCGGCGCCGGCACCAACGGCAAGGAATTTGGGGCCATTATCGGTCATGCTGTCAGCCACGTTGTCAGCCAGTTGGTTCGCCATATTTTCGACCGTGAACGCTCCGCACCGGGGCCTTAACCTCGGGCCCCAGAAAATAAATCATGCGCGGCCAATCGACTATTGCCGCGCTTGCCATCGCCGTTGACTTGAATCGAAAAACTCCCGATCTTGAGGGTTCGCCGTTGGGGGCGCGCGACCGGTGTCGGGTCGCGGCACCGAGCGGCGGTGTAGCAACAGCACAAGGAGATCGCACCCATTCGTCGCCCGATCAGAACGCCGCAGCCCGCCGCCAAGGAGGGGCCGCGCATCAACGAGGAGATCCGCGTCCGCGAGGTCCAGCTCATCGATAAAGACGGTTCCAACAAAGGCGTTACCGAAATCAACGCAGCGCTTGCCATGGCGCAGGAAGCAGGGCTCGACCTGGTAGAAATCGCGCCCAATTCGGTTCCGCCGGTTTGCAAAATTCTCGATTACGGCAAGTACAAATATCAGGCGCAAAAGAAAGCCGCCGAAGCCCGCAAAAAGCAGAAGGTCGTCGAGATCAAAGAGATCAAGCTGCGGCCTATGATCGACGATCACGATTACGACGTGAAAATGCGCTCGATCCAGCGGTTCTTCGAGGAAGGCGACAAAGTCAAGGTGACATTGCGGTTCCGCGGCCGGGAAATGGCGCATCAGGAGCTCGGCTATAAATTGCTCGACCGCGTCAAGGACGACACTGCCAAGATCGCCAAGATCGAGCAGGAGCCGCGCTTCGAAGGCCGCCAGGTGGTGATGGTGCTCGCGCCGCGGTAAAGTTTTTGGCGGAGCATGATCTTTTCGGAAAACCGGTTGCCACTTTTCCGGATCATGCTCTAGCAGCGACACTGGAATTCGAGAGATTTGAGTTCGATGAAGCGCGCCTGCGCGCTCGCTTCATCGCGTTTGCCACTGCCAGTCTTGTCGTGTCCCAACGGTAGGAGTCGATCATGCCGACATTCATTATCATGATGAACTGGACCGAACAGGGAATCCGCAACGTCAAAGATGCGCCCAAGCGCGCCGCCACGGCGCGCGAGACGGCCAAAAAGCTTGGCGTTGAAATCAAGCAGACCTACCTGACCAATGGTCAATTTGACCTGGTCAGCATCGTGGAGTCGGCCAGCGGCGACAACATCGCCAAGTTCTGCATGCAGATTGGCGCGCTCGGCAATGTGCGCACCAGCACCGTGCGGGCCTGGCCCGAGTCCGAATATCACAAGCTGATTTCCGAGCTGTCGTAAGCGTCAGATCTCTCATCGGCGGGACATAGTCGCGGTGGGGGCCTGCCCCGCCGTCAGGGGTTCATATTGCCGCTCCGATAATTTGCAAATTCGGGTCGCCTCTGCCATAACCCGCGCGCCCGCCGCCCGGCTGATTAAGGGCTGCCGTGGCGGCGGCGAAGTGCTCAAGAGCATGATCCCGAAAAGTGGATACCGGTTTTCGGAAATGATCATGCTCAAATGCAAATAAGCACGGAAAATCGCATCGCGATCGTCTGAGCGATCGCCGCCGCCGCTTTGCTGGCGGCGCAGATTCAGGAGAGCAAAATGCCCAAGATGAAGACCAAATCGGGCGCCAAAAAGCGCTTCAAAGTGACCGGCTCAGGCAAGGTCCTTTATCAGCAGGCGGGCAAACGCCACGGCATGATCAAGCGGACCAAAAAACAGATTCGCCAGCTGCGCGGCACCAACGTGCTGTTCAAGACCGACGGCGATAACGTGAAGAAATATTTTTTGCCGAACGGCTGACGTCCACCGCTGCGCCGCGCAGCCGCGCGGCAAAGCCGAGAGGACATTGTTATTCTGGACAAGGAGATCATTCATGGCTCGCGTCAAGCGCGGCGTCACCGCCCATGCCAAGCACAAGAAAGTGCTCAAGGCCGCCAAGGGGTATTATGGCCGCCGCAAGAATACGATTCGGATTGCCAAGCAGGCAGTCGAGAAGGCCAACCAATACGCCTATCGCGACCGCAAGCGGCGCAAGCGCAGCTTTCGCGCTTTGTGGATTCAGCGCCTCAACGCCGCGGTCCGTCCGTTTGGTCTTAACTACAGCCGCTTCATTGCCGGCCTCGTCAAAGCCGGCATCGCGGTTGACCGCAAGGTGCTGTCCGATCTCGCAATCCGCGAACCGGCGGCGTTCGAGGCCATCGTCGGCCAGGCCAAATCGGCGCTGGCTGTGTGATTTTCCGCCATGGCCGGGCATAGCCGTTCGAAGAACGGCGTCGCTGCGCTCGCCTATGGTCCCGGCCATCCACGTGTGCCGGTCACAAAGGAAGACGTGGATGCCCGGCACAAGGCCGGGCATGACGCGTGTGAGAGCACCATGATCGACCGTGCCTTCGTACAGCGCATGGCGCGCTACAACCGCTGGCAGAACGAAAACCTCTATGGTGTCGCCGACCGGCTCACCGTGGAGGAGCGGCAGCGCGAGCGCGGCGCCTTTTTCGGCTCGATCCATAAGACGCTCAGCCATCTGTTATGGGGCGACCAGACCTGGATGAGCCGGTTCGCCGCCGCGCCGAAGCCGGAAGGCAATATCGCGGCGTCCGTTGCGCTTTACGCGGACTGGGAGGACTTAAAATCGAAACGCACGGACTTCGATCGGGCCATCATCGCTTGGGCCGATCGTATCGAGCCTGATTGGCTTACCGCCGAGCAGACCTATTTCTCCGGCGCCATCGGCCGCGAAGTGACCAAGCCGCGCTGGGTCCTGGTCACCCATATGTTCAACCATCAGACTCACCATCGCGGCCAGGTCCATTGCATGCTCACGCAAGCCGGCGGCAGGCCGTCGGACACCGATCTGCCGTTCCTGCCGGAGTGAGCGATGACCGATCTGGCGCAACTCGAAAACGAAATTCTCGCTGAGATCACCGCGGCCGGTGACGACGCCGCGCTCGAAGCCGTGCGCGTTGCGGCCCTGGGCAAAAACGGCACCATCACCGCGCAGTTGAAAACACTCGGCACCTTGCCGCCTGAAGAGCGCAAAAGCCAAGGACCGCTCATCAACGGCATGAAGGATCGGGTCAATGCCGCTCTTGCCGAGCGGCGCGAGGCGTTCAAGGCCGCTGCGCTTGAGGCGCGCCTCAATACCGAGAGCGTCGACGTGACGCTACCGGTGCGCGAAGCGCCGGCGGAGATCGGACGCGTGCATCCGATCACCCAAGTGATCGACGAACTCACCGCGATCTTCGCCGATATGGGTTTCGCCGTCGCCGAAGGCCCCGACATCGAGACCGACGATTACAATTTCACCAAGCTCAATTTTCCCGAAGAGCATCCGGCGCGGGCGATGCACGACACGTTTTTCTTCAATCCGAAGCCGGATGGCAGCCGGCTTTTGCTGCGCACGCATACTTCGCCGGTGCAGGTGCGCACCATGCTCGCACAGAAGCCGCCGATCCGCGTCATCATCCCGGGGCGCACCTATCGTTGCGACAGCGACCAGACGCATACGCCGATGTTTCATCAGGTCGAGGTCCTGGTGATCGACAAGGGTTCGCACCTCGGCCACATGAAATGGATCCTCGAGGAATTCTTCAAAGCCTTCTTCGAGGTGGATCGCGTCGGCATGCGGTTTCGGCCGTCATTCTTCCCGTTCACCGAGCCCTCGCTCGAAGTCGACATCCAATACCGCCGCGACAAGGGCGAGATCCGCTTCGGCGAAGGCGAGGATTGGATGGAGATTCTCGGCTGCGGCATGGTGCATCCGAACGTGCTGCGTAATTGCGAGCTGGATCCCGACGAGTATCAGGGCTTCGCCTGGGGCCTGGGAATCGATCGCATCGCCATGCTCAAATACGGCATGCCGGATCTCCGCCCATTCTTCGAGGCCGACGTGCGCTGGCTCTCCCATTACGGCTTCCGCCCGCTCGATCTGCCGACGCTGGCCGCTGGCTTGAGCGCATGACATCCCACCTCGCACGTGCCGCGTGACCGACATGTCGCTGATCCGGACTGTCGACCGTCTCCTCTATCG
>JBKPIZ010000093.1:0-1460 GCA_046730495.1 Pseudomonadota bacterium | reverse complement strand
AGCAGACATTCGGGTGTTCATCGCCATGTCCGCTTTACCCCGAAAGCGGACATCGGCTGAGCGTTTCGGGATGTCCGCTTTGTGCCGAAACCGGAAGTCAATATTACGTGTTGCATATCGATGAGGATGAAGTCGTACTTGGGCGCAGATCGAACGACTTACACCAGCTCTGTCCTGCTACTGCAGGTCGATGGGTTGGTAATGCCCGGTTTCGTCGAGCTGTGTACCCCACACCCTGTGCACGCCCTGGTGGTCGGAACGGCTGAAGATCACGGGAGTGCCTAGCCCAATGTCGAGATCGTGTAAGTTTTCGAAGGTCCCTACCAACTTCTCGGTATCAAGCTGTGGGCCATTTCGTTGCAAACCTGCGATCAACACGTTGGCGTCCACATAACCTTCGAGAGACACGTAGTCCGGGGCCTCGCCGGGAAAGTATTTGGCGAGTGCAGATTTGTAATCGAGCGCCAACGACGAGTGGCCATCAACCGCCGGCACGACCTGCGTGACGATGACTCCAGTTGCATACTTCTTGCCCAGCAGCATCAACTCTTCGGCCAAGGCAGTGCTGCCCACGAATGAAACGCTGGTGTAAATCATGTCCGGGTAGAGATCGCGCGTCTTTTCAATAAATTTGGCTGCGGCCCGGTATGTTGGGACCATGATCACTGCTTTGATTGGGACGCGCTTCTTTTGCTGCAGTTGCGCATTGTATTGTTGCAGTTGTGCGACGGCATCCTCCACATCCACCGTGTTACGCTGGTAGTTGAGCCGCAGAATTGGGCTCGCATCGCCCCCTCGCAATGCACGAATTGCTTTCTCCACGCCACCGAAACCCGCATCTCCGTAGGCGTCCTGTTGAGCAAAGACGGCGATCTGTTCCGGCCAGAGCCGCCGCACCTTCACTAGATAGTTCACTACGGCGGCGGTTTCTTCGGCGTAGCTGGCGCGGTAGTTGAAGACATAGCGATCGGGTGGATCGTTCCGCAGTAAACCGGCCCCTGTGAATGCCCCGAAGAACAGCATCTTGCGATCAAGCGCGTAGGGTAGTGCAACGACCGCGGTCGGCGTCCCCACGTTGCCGAGTAAGCCAAAAACCTGATCTGTTTCGTAGAGCTGCTTCATTGTCGCGGCGGTCCGCGTCGGCTCATAGCCGTCGTCGGCGGCGACCAGCCGAAGCTGGCGGCCGTACACCCCACCTTTAGCATTGGCCACGTTGAACGCCGCCTCGATACCCTGCTTCATATGCTGGCCAAGTTCCTTGGCGGGGCCAGTGAAGGGTGCGGAAATTCCAAACCGAATTTCGCTATCGGTTACCCCCCGAACGGCACTGTTGACGCTACTCTCTTGTCCGAGCGGTTTCGATGTCGGAGAGAGCGCCGCTTGCTGCCCCTGCGTGGATGAGAGTGGCGCTTGTGCCTGCGCTGTCGCCGACGGCGTCGCGCCGGGGACCGCTGCAATCC
>JBKPIZ010000092.1:0-10727 GCA_046730495.1 Pseudomonadota bacterium | reverse complement strand
TGGCGGAGGAGAAAGGTTATTTCCGCGACGAGGGGCTCAATTACGAATTCCGCGAACTCGTTCGCAAGACCGACGGCAAGATCCACGACAAGGGCGACAAAGTCGGCGCGTTTCAGTCATTCGAGGAAGGGCGCAAGTCGAACGTCAGCTGCGCCTGCCATTGGACAGTGAATGTTGCCGCGTCCAAAGGCATCGGACGCATGTATACCGATGCCTATTCGGTGTCGCCGGCCGGTATTTTCGTGCCGCAAGATTCAAAGGTGAAATCGCCGGCCGATCTTGCCGGCGTGCCGATTTCGGTCGGTTATCAATCGGGCAGCCACTATGCCACCGTGCAGGCGCTCGAACCTTATCTCAAGCCTGACCAGATCAAGCTCAACTTTGCCGACGGGATGCTGTTCAAGCGCATGGAGCAGCTGATTGACGGCCAGGCGCCTGCAGTGAGCCTGTTCAGCGGGCCTTATTACTTCGCCGAGCAGCTCGGCTTCCGCAAAGTCATCGACACCACCTTCATGATCGCGACCATGATTCACGGCAACCCCGATCCGGAAGACTTGCGCAAATTCTTCCGCGCGCTGCGTCGGGCGCAACGCGATATCGACCTGCGGCCGGAGCTCTACACGCATTATTACAGGAACGAGTTCCCCGATCGCTTCCATAAGCTGATGGATACGCGGCGTTGGGGACCAGGCGAGCGGCTGGTATTCGAGCCGTATACTAAGGAAGTCTACGAGCAGTCGTTCGAGTGGATCGCCGCGCATGGCATTTTTGCCGATAGCGGCATGGGCAGCGGCGAATATGAAAAAGCGACGCTTTCGCTAAACGCCTGATCGCTTCGGCAGGATCGCGCTTGCAATCAAAGCGGCGCGAGGTCTCAAGCCGCAATCCCGCGGTACGGGCCTCGCGCCGTTTGCTTGATGGAACCGCGGGCGTCGCGACTAGTGCTGCGACGATTGCCGCGGCGTATGGTGGCGATGGCGCGCCGTGAGAAAGCAGCCAAGCACTACCCAGGCGATCATTGCCGCGAAAATGAGCCAAAGCTCCGCATCAACGACTGTATCGACAGCCATGTTGTCCTCCATGGCCGCCCCTGACTGGTTAAATTTTCAGCCGCGAATAAAGCTCCGGGGAATCTGCTTGATGCGATGTCGCGGGGTGCGGGCGCGCTGAATGGCGCCGCGCGCAATCGTGGTAAACGCCACCGCAGCGGTGAACGGCAAGATCTGGCCGCGCCGGAATCGAGCGTAAAGGCGGCCACGCTGGATTTATCGTTAAATCCGGCAAAGGCCGCCGCCCGCGCATAGTTTCGGGAGCCAGCCTTCGGCGTAAACCTTTGTGGCAAGCGCCCCGACAATACCTCAGATTTCGACACAATCGGACACGCTCCCGCCCTTGGTTTTCGGTGAATTTGGCTGTCGGATCGGGGAGTTGTGCGGGATGCGTCGTGGGGGGATCGCCGCGATCGCTGCGGGCTGGCTTGCGGCAGCGGCTTGCGCTGGTGCGGCCATGGCGGGCGGCGCCGAACAGGATCCTGCGATTACCGTGATCGGCAATCGACACATCGGTGCCGACGTGATCCGCTCGTTTTTTCACACCGCGCCGGACGGCCGATACGACGCCGCAACGCGCGATTCCGCGCTCAAGGCACTTTATGCCAGCGGCCTGTTCACCGACGTGAAGATCTCCCACGAGGGAAATCGCATCCTGGTCGTGGTGGTCGAAAATCCCACGATCGGCGTCGTCGCTTTCGAAGGCAATAGAAAGGTCAAAGACGCCGATCTCAAAGCGCAGATGCAGTCCAAAGCCAACGGGCCGCTGTCGCGCGAACTCATCCAAAGCGACGTCGTGCGCATTCTCGATCTCTATCGGGCCCATGGCTATTTCAACGCGCAGGTCGTGCCGAAATCGATCGAGGGCAAGCGGGGGGACAACGGCCGAGTCAATCTCGTCTTCGAGATCAAGGAAGGCGAAAAGCTCGCGGTCAAGGATATTGCCTTCGCCGGCAACAGCGCGTTTTCGCAAGTCAAGCTCAGAGGCGTGGTGAAGACCGGCATCAGCAATCCGCTGAGCTTTCTTCTCGACAACGACATTTACGACGCGGACCGGATCGAGAACGACCAGGACCTGGTCCGGCGCTTCTATCTTGCCCATGGCTATCCTGATGTGCGGGTATCTTCCGCGGCGCGTTACGACGCCGGCAAAAACGGCGCCGTCGTCACTTTCAAGATCGACGAAGGGCCGCAATATCGCTTCGGCAAAGTCGGTATCGAATCGCATTTGAAGACCGTCGACGGCGGTGCGCTGCGCGATAATCTCCGCACCCAGAGCGGCGATATTTACGACGCCGACGCGATCACCAAATCGGTCGAAGCGCTTGCGATCGCCCTGGCCAGAGGCGGCGAGCCTTTTGCCAGCGTCGTTCCACGGATCGAGCATCATGCCGGTCGGCGGATCGTCGACGTTTCGTACCGGATCGAACAAGGCAAGCGGGTCTATATCGAGCGCATCCAGATTCACGGCAACGGTAAAACGCGCGACGAAGTCATCCGCCGCGAATTCGATGTCGGCGAGGGCGATGCCTACAATCGTGCGCTGGTCGATCGCGGCGAGCGCCACCTCAAGGCGCTCGGTTATTTCAACTCGGTCAAGATCGCGGCCGCGCCCGGTTCGGCGCCGGACCGCGTCGTGCTCGACGTCACCGTCGAGGAAAAGCAGACCGGAAATTTCTGGATCTCCGGCGGCTATTCGACCAGCGACGGCTTCTTGGCCTCGGTGACCATCAGCGACACGAATTTCCTCGGCACCGGCGACATCGCCAAAACCACGCTGACCTACGGACAATATGCCAGGGGATTCGATCTCGCCTTCACCGATCCCTGGTTTCTCGGCCAGCGGCTTTCGGTCGGCGGCGAATTGTTCGGCCGCCAAACCTTCGCCAATTCCAATCAGGCGTTTAACACCAGCCTCTACGGCGCCAAATTGTCCGCCGGCACGCCGATCACCGACAATCTCGGGGTGACGTGGAGCTACTCGATCTACAACCAGGGCATTTCGCTCGATCCCGCGGCCGGCGCGGTTTCGCTGCCTATTCAACAGGCGGCACAGGCGGGATCCTATTGGGTCTCTTCCATCGGTAGCGGCCTGACTTACTCGACACTTGATAATCCCAAAAATCCGACGAGCGGCGTTTGGGCGCGCACCGATAACGAGTTCGCGGGTCTCGGCGGCGCGGCCAAATTCGCGCGCACCACCGATGACGTCCGGATCTATCAACCCATTACCGGCGATCTCGTCGGCGTCGTGCGGGCGCAAGGCGGTTACGTGACGCCATGGGGCGGTGCGCAGTTGCCGCTCTTAAGCGGGTTCTTTGGCGGACCGCAGCTCATTCGCGGCTTTGCCCCGAACGGTTTCGGACCGCGCGACATCACGCCAGGTACGACAATGGATAATCTCGGCGGCAATATCTATTGGACTACCTCGGCCGAATTGCAGGCGCCGATGCCGTTCGTGCCGCCGGACGCGCAGCTCAAGATCGCGCTGTTCTCCGATGTCGGCAGCCTGTGGGCGACCAATGCTTCGACCGTGCCGGGACTCGCGACCTCGCTGTCGCCGGCGCAGCAGATCGCCAATTCGCAGGCGTTGCGCGCCTCGGTCGGTGCCAGCCTGATCTGGGATTCCATGTTTGGCCCGATCCGGATTGATTACGCCTACCCGATCGCCAAGCAGAGTTACGACGTCACCCAGCGCTTCCAGTTCCATGCCGGAGCGTTCTAGAGCATGATCCCGAAAAGTGGACACCGGTTTTCGGGAAAGATCATGCTCAAACAACAAGCCACGCGCTCGTACTGGCGTTCTCGGCGCGCCTCGACTACGATCCGAGCTCAATTTTAGCCGCGCGCTGCCGCGTGAGAAACGCATTACGAGATCGCACCATGAGCCAAATCCGCGACCAAGTCCGAGACGAAGTCCGAGAGTATGACACCATCACCGTCACGCCTTGCACGCCACATATCGGTGCCGAGATCGGCAATATCGATCTGACCCGTCCGCTTTCCAATCGCCAGGTGGAGGAAGTGCACGACGCCATCATCGCGCATGGCGTCATCTTCTTCCGCAACCAGAAAATCGATTTCGAATCGCACGAGCGCCTGGTGCGTTATTTCGGCGAGCCGCATGTTCATGTCGGCGGCAAGGGCACCGCGTCGACCACCATTCCCGGCTACCCGGCGATCCGCAAACAATATTTCGACGCCAATTCAAAGCGCGTTTCTGGCGAGGAATGGCATTCCGACCAGAGCTGCGCTGAAATCCCGCCGATGTACAGCGTGCTCTATCAGGAGATCATCCCGCCGAACGGCGGCGGCGACACCATGTTCGCTTCCGCCTACAAGGCTTACGAAGAACTGAGCCCGTCGATGAAAACCTATCTCGAGGGCAAGACCGCAACGCATGACGGCGCGCGCGGCTTCGACAAGAAGGCGGATGTCTATCCTGTCTCCGTCCATCCAGTCGTCATCCGCCATCCCGAAAGCGGCCTCAAGGCGCTATTCGTCAACCGCGAATTCACCAGCCACATTAATGAAGTATCGGCCGGCGAAAGCCGCGGCGTCCTCGAATTCCTCTACGATCACATCGCGCGGCCGCACTGGAACATGCGTTTCCGCTGGACGCCGCATTCGATCGCGTTTTGGGACAATCGTTGCACCCAGCATTATGCGATCTGGGACTATTGGCCGAACGTGCGCTCGGGCTATCGCATGTTCGTCAAGGGTACCGAGCGGCCGTCGGCGTAATACACTTTCCGCTCATTCCCGCGTAAGCGGGAACCCAGATCGAAAAAGACTGGATCCCGGCTTTCGCGGGGACGAGCGGCCAGTCACGGGCAATCTCAGTCCACTCACTCCTTCCACAGCGGCGCGAATTGCGTGGCGACGACGTCGGCGTAAGACACCGGTCCCGCAAGCAGACCCTGGTCGCGCGCGAACTCCGTCATACCGGCGACGAATTCCGGCGACAGCGCGGCGCCATAATAGGGCAGGTCGCGGCGGATCAATTCGGTAATCAGCGCCGCCTCCGACGGCGGAAATAGTTTCTTTCCGACCGCGCCGGCGCGCTCGACATTCGCCTGCAATGCGGCCTGCGTCCTGATGATTGCGCGCACGGCCGCAGCGGCGTCCTGCGGCGAGCGTGCGATCAGCACATCGGTCGTTGCGATCGTCGCCGCGGTAAAGTTGAAGCAGCGCTTCGGCCCGTCGCCGCGGCGCACATCGAGCACAACCGTGCCGACGCCGCGGCGCACCGCCACTTCCGCGCCCATGCCGTTGGCCCAGAAGCCGTCGATCTTTCGCTCCTCAAGCGCCTTGGCCGCGGTGAGGCCGAAATTGATGCCGGCGCTGGCGGCGCCCGGCACCGGCGCAATCGTCACGCGATCGCGTGCAATGTCGATACCGGCTTCCGTCAGCAACCCGCGCAAGCCCTTGTCCACCCAGGGCGCCGCGCCAAGCTTTCGGCCTTTGACGGCGGAAACGTCGCCGCGGCGTGCTTTCAAGTCGGCGTGCATCACCAGAAACCAGTACATGCCCTGCGCTTGCGCGCAGATCAGCTTGACGCCGCGAAAATTGGGAAAAGCGGCGAGCGCCGAATGCGCCGAACCGCCGACGAAATCGACCGCGCCGTCGCGCAGCGCCGCATAGGCCTTGTCGACCGGAAAAATCAGTTCGAGCGAGACATCGAGCCCTTCAGCTTTGAAAAATCCGAGCTCGACCGCCGCTTCGGCCGGAAAATACGAGTTGGAAATCATATCCGGGACGGCAAGTTTCATCGGTTCAACTTCTTTCTGGCCATGAAAAGGCACGACATTGTGAGGTGAGGGCGCCGACAACGTGCTGCCGGTGTCCGGCACTGCGGCGTGCAACGCGCGGACATGCCGGACGATGATAGCCGCAGCGTCGTTGACAACAAGGTATGGGCCGCGCCGATAATACCGCCGCAAGCGGCTCGGTCCGCCACCGCGAGCCGCCCGCTATCGGAGGAAGCGCATGAACCGCCCACAGCAAGGCTTTCCGCCCATTCTCGACCGCCGCGGGCCGCCGCGGGTGCGCCGCTTCGACGAGCAGCGCTGGCTCATCGACAATATTATTCGCGCCAATGGCATCGATTGGGATCAGCCGCGTTCGCTCTACATCCATCTGCCCTGCGGCATCGAAGCCAATGCCGATTTCGCTGGCATCCGCGAGCGGGTAAAGAAAATGGCCGATATCGGCCCAGCGTTTGCGGCGGTAGCGCGCCGCCGCGAGGCCAAGGCCAATGCCGCGGCGCAAGTCGATCGCAAAGTCACCGCGCGCGACAATTTCTTCATGGCCGCGGTGCATTGGGGCGCGGCGCAATGGCCGTACGACGAGAACGACGAGACCAATATCGCCTACAACAACAAGAAGCGTGAATGTTACGCCAAATATGCCGCGCTCGCGGATCATCACGTCGAGGCCGTGTGGGTGCCGTTCAAGGACAAGGCGATTCCAGCCTGGCTGCATCTGCCGCCGAACCATAGCGGCGGCCGGCTGCCGGTGGTGATCGCAATCCCCGGCATGGACAGTTACAAGGAGATTCAGGTCGCGCTCTATGGCGACAAATATCTCAATCGCGGCTTGGCGGTCCTGGCGATCGACGGCCCCGGCCAATACGAGGCGCCGATGATCGGACTTTATTTCAGCATGGAGAACTGGATTGCCACCGGGCCGGCGCTGGTCGACTGGATCGCGGCGCGGCCGGAACTCGATGCCGCGCGCATCGGCGTCGCCGGCACCAGTTTCGGCTCGCTGTTCGGCACTGTGCTCACCGGCAACGAGCCGCGCATCAAAGCCTGCGCGGTCATGTCGGTGTGCCACGAGCCGGGCGGCCAGACGATTTTCCAGGAAGCCTCGCCGACTTTCAAAAAACGCTTCATGTATATGTGCGGCATCACCGATGAGGACGAGTTCGACTCATTTCGCAGGACCATCACTTGGGAAGGACATGCCGACAAGATTCAGGTACCCTATCTTTGCGTCGCTGGCGAAGCCGAAGAGCTTAGTCCGCTCGAACATTCCAAACGTCTGATAGCCGCGCTCAAAGGGCCGAAGCAGATGGTCGTGTACCAGGAATCTCGCCATTCGGTAGGCAATGTGCCGGCCGCCAATCTGGGACCGTTTCCACCGATTCTGCTTGCCGATTGGCTCGGCGATCGACTCGCCGGCAAGCCCTTCGTCAGCGAACACTGGTATGTCGCCGGTTCGGGAGAGATTACCAAGACGCCGTACTGAATCCTTCGCGGCGACGACGAGGGTCGAGGGCAGATCCGATGAACGTCATTATCGGCATTTTGCTGCAGGGCGCCGCCGCGTTCATTTTGACTGCTTCGGCGCAGTCGCCGGCGGCCGTGGTCGAGGAGATCCAGGGCAGCGTGCCCGGCGTTGCCTTCATGGATTATGTCGATCCGGGTCAGGTCATCCGCCTCGGCGCCCGTGACCGGATCGTGCTCGGTTATTTGCAGTCGTGCTGGCGCGAAACCATCAATGGCGGCACGGTGACGGTCGGCGCCGAGCAAAGCGAAGTCGCAGGCGGTGAGGTGGCGCGAGCGAAGGTGGCGTGCGAAGGCGGCAAGATGATGCTGTCGGCCGAGCTCGCCGGCAAAAGCGGCGCCATGGTGTTTCGCCAGGCGCCGAAGCCGCAAGCGGTTGCCGCCGTCCCGCATCCGGAATTTACGCTCTACGGACTGTCGCCGGTCTTCGAAGTGCGGCCGCTCGGCAAGCTTCTCGTTGAACGCCTGGATCAACCGGACGAACGCCACGAGATTACCGTCACCGAGCGCGAACTCGTGCGCGGCGCGTTCCTGGATTTTGCCAAGTCGGGCGTCGCGCTCACGCCCGACGGAGTCTACCGGGCCAAACTCGTCGACCAGCAGATCGTGTTCAAAATCGATCCCGACGCCAAACCGGGTGAAGCGCCGCTCGTCGGCCGCTTGGCCCGCCTGCAGGCCCGGCGCTAGCCGCCGCCCATGGTCAGGGTATCGCGACGGTTTCGGGATGCGGTAGCTGTTCTCGCCATCGCGCTTGTGGCGAGCGCGCTGCCGCTCGATCGGTTCCGCGGCCTCTCCATCGACATGCTCACCATGCTGCGCTGGCGGCTGTTCGGCAGTATGCACAAAACGCCTGACTCGCCGACCGTCGTCGTCGCGCTCGATGAAGAAACCTATCGAACGCCGCCGTTTTCCGGTACGCCGGCGATAACCTGGACCACGGAGATCGGACAGGTTGTCACCGCAATTCTTGGCGGTGGCGCCAAGGTGGTCGGCTTCGACATCGTGTTTCCGACCTCGATCGAGCAATCGGAAATGCCATTCGGCGATGGCACGCTGGGTGGGCGGTTGCGTGGCTTTGATCGCGACTTCCTGCGCGCGCTGGCGATCGGCGCGCGTGACGGCAAAGTGGTGCTGGGCGAGGCGCAGCATCGTGATTTTCCGATTCTGCCGTCGCCGGCCCAGCGCATCGCCGTCGGTCAAACCGCGAATATCCGTTCCTTGAATGTCTACAACGATCCGGATGACGTGGTCCGCCGTATCCCGCTCAGCGTGACCGTCGATGGCAATCCCCAAGCGACCATGGCGGTCGAGCTCGCGGCGCGCGCCCTTGGCGTCACCGCTACGACCATTTCCGGTTCTCGCATTCCGAGCCAAGTGCCCAACACGCTGACGCTCAATTTCGACACCGGCACCGATCCGATCCCGACCTATTCGCTCGCCGATCTGCGCGCCTGCATCGAAAAGGGCGACGGTGACTTCTTCCGCCGCAACTTCGCGGACAAAGTCGTGCTCATCGCGACCGTGCTCGATGTCGAAGACCGCCAGGTGACATCGAAGCGTTTCGCTACGTCGCCGGAAAATCCAACCGCCCTGCGCTGCGCGCTGCCAGTGCCGGCGCCGAGCACGGCTTTTGCCCGCGACTCGACGCCCGGCGTCTACACTCACGCCACCGCCGTCAATAATCTCATTCGCGGCGATGCGCTGGTCGAGCTTGGGACAATCGCCCGCGGCGCCATTGCCTTTGCGTTCGCCGCGATAGTGGCGGCCGCAACCCTGACGCTGCCGCTGCTCGCCGCGGTCCCGGCTTATCTGATCGCGGCCCTGTTGTGGACCTTGGGTGCCGTGCTCGCTTTCACCTATTCGCCGCTGGCGCTGCCGCTGATCGAGCCTTTGCTCGCAGGCGTCGTCAGCCTTGGCGCGACGACCGGCTTCCGGTTTCTGGTCGCCGACAAGGACCGGCGTTTTTTGCGCAAGAGCTTCGGGCTTTATCTGGCGCCCAGCGTGATCGAGAAAATAGTCACCGCCAACAAACCGCCGGCGCTGGGCGGCGAAATGCGCAACGTCACCATATTCTTTTCCGACCTCGCCGGGTTCTCGTCGATTTCCGAGGCGCTCGCTCCGCCCGACCTGGTGCACTTCATGAACGAATATCTCTCGGCGATGACCGACATCATCCAGGAGCAGGGCGGCTTCGTCGATAAATATATCGGCGACGCCATCGTCGCGGTGTTCGGCGCGCCGCTCGACGATCCGAGCCACGCGGAAAACGCGGTCGGCGCCGCCTTGCGCTGCCGCGACCGGTTGCAAAAGCTCAACCGCGAACCGGCCGAATGGCAGCGTTTTACCCTGCGTCAGCGCATCGGGCTCAATTCCGGCGACGCGCTGGTCGGCAATATCGGTTCGCGGCTGCGCTTCAATTATACGGTGATGGGCGACACCGTGAACGTGGCGTCGCGGCTCGAGGGCGCCAATAAATATTTCGGCACCACGATCATGGCCGCCAAAAGCACGTTCGAGCGCGCGGCGGAGAGCTTCGCCTGGCGCGAGCTGGACAGCATCCGCGTCCAAGGCCGCGACGAACCGGTCAGCATCTACGAGCCGCTTGCGCGCCACGACGAAGAAACTCCCGAGCAGAAAGTCGTAACGGCGGCCTATGCGCGTGCATTGGCGTGCTGGCGCCGCCACGATTTTGTCCGCTGCGCCGAGGCGCTCGCGCCGGTGGCCGCCGCCGATCCGCCGTCGGCGATCCTGTTGCAGCGGGCCAAGAAATTTCTGGCGCATCCGCCGGGGCCCGATTGGGACGCCGTCAATACGCTGGAAGGGAAGTGACGGCGCAACAGCGCCGTCATCGCGAGCGAAGCGAAGCAATCCAGAGTCAGACAATCCAAGTTCTGGATTGCTTCGTCGCCCTTCTGGCTCCTCGCAATGACGCCGCTACGCCGCGATCGCTTCGAGCCGGCGTTTGGTCACTGGCGGCCCGAATACGCCGATAACGACAAAGACAATCACCATCGCGCCGGCAATGAAGCTGAACACGCCAATGGTACCGTAACGGCTGAGAAAGAACGCGATGATGAAGCCGGAGAAGATCGCGGAGAACCGGCTCCACGAATAGACGAAGCCGACCGCCTGGGCGCGAATGCGGGTCGGATAGAGCTCCGCCTGATAGGCGTGAAACGAAAACGACATCCAGTTATTGCACAGCGTGATCAGCAAGCCGCAGACGATGACGCCCGCGGCGCTGGTCTGCTGCGCGAACAAAAGCCCGAACACGGCAATGCCCGCGGCGGCCCAGGCGATCTGCCATTTGCGCTCGAAGCGGTCGGCGAAGAACACCCCGACCAGTGGTCCGATCGGCGCGGCGATGGCGATGATGAAGGTATAAGTC
>JBKPIZ010000091.1:0-11977 GCA_046730495.1 Pseudomonadota bacterium | reverse complement strand
AGCGATGCAGCCAGCGCCGGTTGTTCTCGATGAAGGCGATGTAAGCGCCGAGATCGATGGTGAAGCCGTCGGCGAAGGCGCTGTAAGAACCGCAATCGAGCAGGACTTTCATTCCGCCGCCTCCGCCAATTCCAAAACTGTGAAGTTACGCAGGACGCGGATGACGCCATTGAGTTGATCAATTGCCTTGACTGACTTTTCCGCCAGCAACGCCCGTTCGGTAATGGTTGCATGACGAGGATCGAGCCAGGCGGTCCGTTCGTCGCAGTCACAAATTGACCCGTCCAGTTGCTCAAAGACCAGTAACCAGTCGGGCGGCACGGCATCCTTGTTCCGGTGTTGCCGTTGCAATTGGTCAGCGCGGGTCAGGCCGACCCATTTGCGCTTGGCCTCGCGGAAGATTTGTTTGATGACCGGCTCATCGAATAACTCATCGACGAACATCGCATAGAGCAGCTCGCTGCGGATTTTCAAATCGCTAAAGTTTAGCGATTTGGTCGCCTCATACAGGCGCATGTAACGACTGGCCGATGGCTTCGACATTGCAAAATTCTTGATGAGCCATTTGTACCACTCGCCATGTTTGACTTGCTTCTTGGCCTCTGTCAGCAATTTGCCAATCAGAATCGCGTGCTCGCTCTCGCGTTTCAGCGCGAGATTGAGATCATGTTTGATGGTGGCCAGCGAGCGCATCATGCCGCCTCGCCATCGCCCTTGAGGCGCACTCGCGGCTGGCGATCCATCCAGTCGGAAATCTCGTGTTCAAGCCAAGCCAGTTTTCCTTCGACCATGAACGCGCGCGGAAATCTGTTCTGCCGCATCCATTGCCACAGGGTCGGATAGCCGCGCCCGACCCGCTCCATGACCTGGCGCTTGTTGAGATACCTTTTAATCAGCGGCGTCGGCGCGGGGTCGCCCGCATTGGTGCTGACGATGGCTTTACTGGCGCGCGCATGCGCCGCCATAGCCACCATCACGGCCTTGGGTAGGCGCGCTTTTTTGCGTCTCGACATTTACAGACGACCTCACCCGGCACCCCGGCGGGTGCTTGGCGACCGCTTGCGAGACGGTCGGGAGTGAGGTCCGATCCACCCTCAGGGATGAGGGGGCGCGCTCCGGATTTTTTGACCGGATGCGGTTCTCAGTCGCGGTTGGCTCCGCGAATCAGCTGCGGGGTTACGGCTCGTGCACCGCGTCGTGCACTCGGCGGCAGAGGCTTGAACCCGCCTTGCCCTGTCGCCTTCAACCTATTTAATTTTAGTGCCCCCTTATTAAATGGCACCTATCGAAAAAATCAAGTCGCAACTTTGCGATCAAAGGCAATCACCTTGTCGTCGACACGACCTTCCGCCAGCGACATCAAACAATCGGCGACGGCCTCCATTATTTTTTTGTTCTCGCCGGCATAACCATGTCTGTCGTACACCGAAGCAATGCCGCCCTCTTTGTGATTTTGAATTCGATTCATCGCATCGCGGCCGAAGCCAAGCTTGGTGATGGTCGAGCCATGGCTTCGCCGCAAATCATGCGGCGTCGCCCGTTCAGCTCCGAGTTTTTTACAGATAGCCTGCATAGCGACATCCAATTTCTTGATGGCTTTGCCGTGCTGGCTAGCGAAGACAAAACCGTGGCTGACATCATCCTCGGCGAGTTCAGCGATCACTGATCGAGCGGCAGCGGGAAGCCAAACGCGATGGCTCTCTCCATTTTTTGTGCCAGGCCACTGCGACTTGCGATCCGGCTGACCAGGCATCTCCCACCAGCCATCTTTAATTTGTTCCCATCGCATGTGCGCGACCTCGCCCGGTCGTTGTCCAGTCAACAAGATCGCTTTGAGGGCGCAGGAGCGAACCAGACCAGTCTGATCAAAAGCCTTCCAAAATTGCGGCACCTCGCTATCGAACAAGATGCGTTCACGGCTTTTATTCTTGTGACGTTCAATGCCGTGACAGGGATTGGCAATGATCAGGGGCGGGTTTTGTCGCCTTGCCCAGCTAAAGATGGCCGAGGCAGAGAGCAGAACCTGTTTGGCGAGGCCTGGCGACTCGATCTTGGCGAGCGCGGCTTCGATATCGGTGCGAGTGATGTCCTTGGCTGTTAGTTTGCTCAAGCGTGGCAACAGATAACGTTGCACCAGCCAATCAGCCTGCTGCCAGCTTTTATTCTTTTTCTTTGCATGCTGTTCGACATAGGCGATGGCCAGTTCACCGAAGGTGCCGGACGATCGCTCGGCTTTGCGTTCGGCGGCCGGATCCTTGCCGCGCCGCGCCGCCAGTCTGGTCTCGGCGGCAAGGTCACGAGCGGCATCGAGGGTGATCGCCAACGCATTCTCTAAATGCAGCCAACGCGGCCGGTTGTTATGTCGATAGAACACCCGAAAACTTTTGTGGCCGCTCGGCTGCACCCGCAGCACCAGACCGCGCTGTTCGAGATCCCAAATGTTGAAGGCCCGATGTTCGGGCTTGGTATTGCGAACAACAAAATCGGTCAGCTTGCGGTGGCGCGGCGGTCCGGCCGGGAGCCGGTTTTGCTCGGTCGTGGCATGATCGGATCAACCTCGGGGAAACGCGAAAGGGCGATGGCGATTAACTTGATCTTAAAAGCCAAAAGCCGAATTCGCTACATATTTCCAAGGGGTTAGCAGGGGGTGATTGAATAGAACTAAATAGCCCTGAACCCCCTCCGAGAATGACGAACGGTTAAAAACGGGCTCTGAGGCGAACATCGCTCATCGCGAGGGTCCGTGCAGCCGGCGGCTCGACACTGGAACAAAACCTCAGTATCGGAGTCGCCTCGCCGCAGCCGAGCACAACAAAAGGACGCTGAACCGCTGGAAATGGGAGGAAAAGATCATGCGCAACATGCAATCGTCGCGTCTGCAGGCGCTATCGGAGGAGACGTTTACGCCCGAGCAGCGCGCGCTGGCGGAATCGATTCGTTCTGGCCCGCGCGGACAGTTCAAGCTGGCGGGGCCCTTCGCGGTCTATCTGCATGCCCCGGCTTTCGGCGAACTGGCGCAGAAGCTCGGCGGCCATTTGCGGTTTAAGACCAGTGTGCCAGGCCGACTCTCGGAATTTGCGATCCTCGTCACCGCGCAACACTGGAAGGCGCAATACGAGTGGGCCATGCATGTGCCGATGGCCGAGAAGCAAGGCGTCAAGCCGCAGACCATCCGCGACATTCAGGCGGGGCGCGCGCTGAAATCGGCGCCGCGCGACGAGATGGCGATCTACGCCTTTGCCAAAGAGCTTTACGCCAAGCGTCGCGTGAGCACCGCGACTTTTAACCGGGTGCGTAAGATTCTCGGCGACGCTGGCACCGTCGAGCTGGTCGGCATTCTCGGCTATTACGCGCTTGTCTCGATGATCCTCAACACCTTCCGCATGCCGCTGCCAGAAGGCATCAAGCCTGGATTTCGCGAACCGGCGTAGCGGGAATGGGATCTGCGGGTAAATCGCGACTCAGTGCTTGTCCATCTGCATCATGCCGCCGCCCTGCATTTGGCCACCCTGCATGCCGCCTTGGCCTTGCATGTGCATGGCCCCGCCCGATCCCTGCATCATCGAGCCGCCGGCCGAAGCGTCTGGCGCGGGCGCACCGATACCGAGCACCGGATATTCCACGTCGATCGTGCCGGCGTGATCGAATTTCAGCGTTGCCTTGACCGTTCCCCCCTGCTCGAGCGGATGTTTCAGGGACAGAAACATCATGTGATTGCCGCCAGGCTTCAGCGTCACGGATTCGCCCGGCTTGATTTCCAAGCCGCCTTCCATGGGACGCATTTTCATCACCCCGTTTTCCATTGTCATAGTGTGAATCTGACATTGCGTGCTGGCATCGTCGGAAACGCAGCTGACCCTATCGGGCGCGGTGCCTTTATTGGTGAGCGTCATATATCCGGCCCCCGATGCCGCACCCTTCGGCGTGGCTCGCGACCAGGGTTGCGAGATAGCATCGAGCCCACGTCATAGTCACCGGCAGCCGCGGCAGGCGAGACCAAGTCTCCGTGTAAGGCCGCGTACAAAGCCACCGCCCCGGCCAGCAGTGCCGTCTTCGCCAGCGCTTCGGTTGGGCCGCTTTGGAGCACCTTGGGAAAAAATTGCGCCATACATGATCTCCGCAACGGACCCTCGAAACCCAATATCCGCGATTTGGAATATAATTCCCAACTTGCGAGTCCGCTCCAGAATAGGGAGGGAAACACCGGCGGTTTGCGGTATTGTCTATAGGCAACTTACGACCGGATGACCACCGATTCGACGGCTGGAGATTTTGCCGCAGAGGCGTGACTTGAGCATGATGCGTGGCTCAAAGGCGGTCATCGAGCGACCCGATCCGCGTGACGCCGGACCATTCGGCCAAATATTGAAGTTTGAGCCGCGCCGGCCGGGCAAGCCATCGCTTGCGTCCGCCACTCCGCAGCCGGTCGAAGATGATCTCGACGATTTCGCGCGGTTCGAACAAGAACAAGATGAGCCGATCGATTATCGCCACCGGATGATCATGAACCTGATCGCGCTTGCAATTCTGATATCGCTGGTTGGGCTGGGCGTTTGGATCGCCGACACAATCAGCGACCTGCAAAGAGACCAAGACTGTCTGATGCAAGGCCGCAGCAATTGCGCGCCGATCGAACTACCGATCCCGGCGCAGGAATAGTCTGATTTGTGCCGCGCGGCGCTCAGCGCATCAATGTGGAATTGGCGGCGGGTCGGTCGCCGGTTTGTGCTGAGGCGGAGCTGGATTGTCGGCGTTCTGCCGCGTCGTGCCAGTCCGTTCGGGACGAGCAATGGTTGGCGTGCCATCGGCAACGGGCGTCGCGGTGCCGGCATCGGCGCCGTTTCCGCTTTTGGCTGGAGTTCCCGGCACGGCCGCGGGTGGCGCCTCGGGCTTAGCCGCGGGTGTTCCGGTCGTACCGCCGTCCTGACCGGCCGGCGCAGCTCCATTTAAGCCGGTCGGCTTCGCCGTACCCGGCGTCGCTGCGCGGTGGCCGCCGACGACGGCGAGGACTTCAGAGACAACCCGCGCATGCAGTCGCGGCGATTTATCGATGTTGATGTGATCGATACTCGGGTCGGAACTGACATCGACATTGGCGAGCGTGCCGTGGAAGCCCGGCCCCTTCCGCATATAGGCGTAGTCCCGCTGCGTCAGATTGAGGACGCGCGCGACGTTATCGCTTGCGGCGAACGATTGCGTGCCGTCGAATGGCACGACCAGCGCCACGGGAATGCCCTTGCGCCCCAGATAGGCGGCCATTTCCATGACCGCGTCAGCGCCGAGCGAATGACCGATCAGGATGATCGGCCCCTCTTTGCCGGCCTTGAAGTCGACCGCCGCGCGATCGGCGAGCGACTGCCACTCGCCGTAGCCATGCACCGTCGCGTAGACGCCGCGCCGGTTCAGCTGCTCCGACAATGTATCCATGCCGAGCGAGAAGATGTTCATCAGGCCGCGCAGCAGATAGACATGCGCTCGCGATTCCGCGGCGCCCGGATTGGTTCCGAGCGCGAGCATCCCAACGACCAGAATGCCTATCGCGGTCAAGTACCACGAACGTCTCATAAGCCCCTCACCACTCGATTCGCACCGCGCCCAACGATGCAAACCGGGCCGGTTTTGCATTCTAAGCAATCCATATTGCACTGCCAGATTTTGCCACCGAAGTCCCCCAAAATCCTGCCCCCTCCGGAATAGCGGCCCACATCTGTAGCAAAAATGCAACGTGAGGGAACACACCAGCCAGCCGATCAATAAAGCCACGGAACCACGCGTGCCGTCCGGCGCATATAGGCCCGGTACTCGTCGCCGAATGCGCTGATCATCATTGCTTCTTCCCGCGCCACCCGCCCGAAAAACAGCGCACCGAAGCCGATGAGACCGGCTGGCCCCGCAACCCAGTTTGGCAGAAGCAGAGCCTGTGCGAGCGCCATCAGCCAAAAGCCGGCATACATCGGGTGCCGCACCACGGCGTAGACGCCGGTTGTGACGAGCGTATGGCGTTCGCGCAGGTCGAGGCTGACGGACCAATTTTGGCCGAGGTCACGATGGCTTCGGTAAAACAGCCATAGGCATGTGAGCTCGACCGCAATCCCGAGATAGGACAGCGCGGGAATCAGTGGATAATCGGCAAAGCGGGGAAAATGAGCGACCACGTAAACGAAAGGCACGATGCCGAGGCCGGTGAGCGAGCCCGCGAGGAGTGCGAATTCGAGCGGCCCACGTCCTGAATAGCGGACCGGCGTCTTGCGTGAGTGCTGGCGCGGCTGAAAACGCAGAACGAACCACGTCAGGCCGCCGGCAAGCCAGATGATCTTCGCTATCGTGGGTGTCACGGCCTAAGGTCCTGCTGCAGCGGCGGGCGATACTTGCCTCTCGGCCGCAACGCCATTTGGGTTCGATTCGAGCGCCCCGTCGGCGGCAAAGGCTGCCACCGTCCAATCCGGCTTTTCGACTCGATCCTGCAGCGCGATCGGCCCGCAGCACAGCATGTAGTAGTCGTAAAAATAGCGCCGCTCATTGCCCATCACCGCTTGCCGGTGAATGCGCAGAAAATTGAGATGAAAGCGCCGGTAGGTGTGCTCTTCCACCATCATGCGGATGCGGAAAATTTTTACGATCGGTTTGCCAGTAGGCGGCAGCCCGAGCGCGACGACGGGATCGACCTTGTAGACGTTGATGATATCGACCAGCGCTTGATATTCGACCCAATAAATGGTGGGCGTATTGGCCAGCCGTTGAACGACCTCGCGCAACCAGCCGGCGGCCGGATGGAGCGCCACCTTCAATAGCGACGAGCCGGTCGATACGACGTGCAGCGTTTTTGCGCCGGTGCGCAGCTGGGGATCAAGCTGCAGCGCACGATCCAGCACGACGAGCGACAGCGGCGCGCCAAGGCTGTGGCCGTCGATGATGATTTCATCGGCGCCGCTGTCGCGAATGAGCCGCACGAGCTCCTGCGCCAAAAGATCGAGACGTTTCCCGAGCGCCGGCCGCACGCGATGAATGAAATCACGGGCGAAATACCAATCGTCGAGCGCATAGCCGATATGGACCATGCGGCCGAAGGTAAAGCGCAAGCCGGCAAAAAACGCCAGCCACAGCGCCGGCGCGAGAACCAGGCGAAATGGCAGTCCGAGGTGGATGACGGCGAAGCGTGTGGCGGCAATTGACAGCCACATCATGCCGAGGACGTAAATCAGCGGTGAAAGGAAAAATGCGCCGTAACGCCAGGCTATGACGAAATAGCGTATGACGGTTCCGGTCAGCACAAACTCCATGAGCGCGGCGATGCCCAGCGGAAAACGCCACCAATCGCTCATCGCCGCATCGGCGGTGACGAAATCATCCCAGCGAAACCAATGAAAATCGGTGCTCACGCGCCAATTCGGGCCGGAGGTTTCGATTGCCCAACTGGCCACGGCGCCATCTGCCGAAAGCTGCGGCGGCGACACCTTGCCCTGTACGTTCCAGGTCTTTTGGAACCGGGCCATTTCGCGAATAAAGCGACGGTGCTGATGTTCCGGCCCAACCGGCTCGTAGCCGGTCATTTGCACGAAGCACCGCTTGCGCACGAACGCTTTCGGCATTGGCCCCTCTTTCGGCCGCTCCCTTAGGCAACATGGCCCCCGCAATCAAGCATGTCGGGCGCGGACCGCCTTTGCCGCGGATGCGATAAGCTCTTGCGCTACAGCAACAAAATACGGCTTTTTGCGGCGTGTATGCGCGCCCGCAAAGAGGGCGGCCGCCGTTGAACTTACCGGCGTCCTTCGCTATACGGGGCGTTCACAAATGAGGGGCCCGACTCGACCGGGCTTGCTCGCGCCGGGCTGGGCCGGCGCTTCTTCTTCGACCGACCTAAAGAGCACGCCTGATGTCCACCACATTCGATAAAGTGGCCGAAATCATTGCTGAGACTTGCGATATTCCGCGCGAGAACATCAAGCCGGAAAGTCATGCGATCAACGATCTGGAGATCGATAGTCTCGATTTTCTGGACATCGCCTTCGCTATCGACAAGGCGTTCGGCATAAAGCTGCCGCTCGAACAGTGGACGCAAGAGGTCAATGACGGCAAGGCCACGACCGATCAGTACTTCGTCTTGAAGAACCTGTGCGAGCGGATCGACGAGTTGATCGCTGCCAAGGGCGCCTGAGCGCCTCCCATGCGTCTTGAGTATTTCCAAATGATCGACCGCTTCGTCGCCGTCGACGTCGGCGGCCGCGTGGCGCGCGCGATCTGTACCGTGCCCTTAAAGAGCACAGTGTTCGAAGGTCATTTTCCGGGCTATCCGTTGATGCCTGGCGTTCTGCTCATCGAATGTATGGCGCAAACCACCGGCTGGCTGGTGAGCGCGTTGACCGGTTTCACCGGTCTGCCGGCGCTTGCCGGCGTGAAGGAAGGCAAAATCCGCAACGCGGTCTTTCCCGGCGACGAACTTGAATTCGAAGGCAAGGTCATCCACGAGGGATCAGGCTATGCGATCGGCGAAGCCAAAGGGTGGTGCAAGGGCGCCGCGATTTGCGACGCCACCCTGACCTATCGCATCGTTCCCTATCCGAGCCCCGAACTTCGCGCCGGATTGTGGGAATGGGCCGAACGCATCAACTTCCCGGCCAAGGAGTTCGCGAAGTGACCGAACGGCGCGAGGTGTGGATCACCGGCGTCGGCCTCCTCACCAGTCTGGGCGAGGGGCTGGAAACAGCCTGGGAACATCTCGAGCGCGGCGACCCGCCGCCTTACGACGACAAGAGCTTTGCACCCTACATCGTGCATCAGCTGCCGCCGATGAGCTTCGACAAGCAAATCCCGAAGAAAAGCGACCAGCGGCAGATGGAGATGTGGCAGCGGGTCGGCGTCTATTCCGCGGGGCTGGCGCTGACCGATGCCGCGATTGCGGGCAATGCCGAGTTGCTCGACCACACCGACATGATCGTCGCTGCCGGCGGCGGCGAGCGCGACATTGCCGTCGACACTGCGATCATGGCGGGCGTGCGCAAAACCAATCAGCCGGGTGCCTATCTCAACGAACGGCTGATGAGCGATCTGCGGCCGACTTTGTTCCTAGCGCAGTTGCCGAACCTGCTGGCCGGAAATATTTCGCTCGTTCATGGCGTGGTCGGCTCGTCGCGCACCTTCATGGGCGAGGAGTCCGCCGGCGTCGACGCCGTGCGCGTGGCGCAGGCGCGGATCGCCGCCGGACAAAGTGAGCTGACGCTGGTCGGCGGCGCCTATCATGGCACGCGCTGGGACGTGCTGCTGGCTTTCGAGCTCGGTGGGGTCGTGCTGAAGGACAAATTTGCCCCAGTTTGGGATCGCGGGCCGCAAGGCGGCATCGCCTTCGCGACAATGGGCGCATTTTTGGTGCTGGAGAGCAAAGAGCATGCGACCGCCCGCGGCGTCCGTCCTCGGGCGCGAATTTCGCAGGTGCTTTCGGATCGCAACGTAAGAAAGCCCGGCGATGCCGAGGCGTCTTTTCGCCGGCAGCTGGGCGCCATAGGCGCGCAGCTCGACCGCGCGCATAGTGCGGTCATTTCCGGCGCCGCTGGACTCGAACCGGCCACTTCGGCTGAACTTACGGTGCTCAGGGAAATCGGGCTGCCGGTCCGCAATACCGGTACATATATCGGCCATGGCGTCGACACCCAGTTCATGGCTAATCTGGGAATCGGCTGCGGCGCGATCGAGCACGGCAAATTGTTCGCCCCGACCGGATCGGGGGACAGTGGCACGAGCCCGGCAGGTTTGCGCCAAATCGTCGTTACCAGCATCGGCAATTGGCGCGGCGAAGGCCTGGCGCTGCTTGAGCGGGTGAACTGAGGAGAAGCATGATGGCTTTGAGCAGACCCACGGCCAGCGCGCATCGTGACAAAGCGGGGCGGCCGGTGATCGCTGTCACCGGGATGGGCGTCGTGACCTCGCTGGGCGTCGGCAAGACCGACAATTGGGCCAAGCTGACAGCGGGGAAATCCGGCATCCGCCGCATTTCGCGTTTTCCGCTCGATAGTTTGCGCACCACCATCGCCGGCACAGTGGACGCTGTGTACAAAGATTACATGCCGCCAGCCGAGCTTTCAGAACGCATCGCGCTGTTGGCCGGTGAGGAGGCGATCGCGCAAGCGGGGATCGGCGGCAAAGGCCATTTTCCTGGACCGTTATTCCTGGCGCTGCCGCCGCTCGAAATCGAATGGCCGTATCGCATTCGGATGGCCGAGAAAGCCACTCCCGATGGCGATGCCGGCTACCCCGACCTGATGCGCGTTGCGCGCGAACCGCAATTCGCTCCGGTCTATGAGACCTTAAAATATGGAATTATCGGTGAGCATCTCGCCGATCACTTCGGCACCGAAGGCTCGCCGATTTCCCTGACCACAGCATGCGCCTCCGGTGCGACCGCGATCCAGCTCGGAGTCGAGGCGATCCGGCGCGGCGAATGTCATGCCGCGCTCGCGCTCGGCGCCGACGGCTCGCTGACGCCCGAATCCCTCGTTCGCTTTTCGCTGCTCTCCGCACTGTCGACGCAAAATGACCCGCCCGACCAAGCTTCGAAGCCGTTTTCAAAGAATCGCGATGGTTTTGTCCTGGCCGAGGGCGCGGCGGCGCTGGTGCTCGAAGACTACGATCATGCGGTCGCGCGCGGCGCTAAAGTCCTCGGCATTCTCGAAGGCTGCGGAGAAAAATCCGACTCCTTCCACCGCACCCGTTCCAGCCCGGACGGCAAGCCAATCATCGCCTGCATGCGCAACGCCTTGGCTGATGCCGGGGTCGGGCCGGAAGACGTCGATTACATCAACGCGCACGGCACCTCGACGCCCGAGAACGACAAGATGGAGCATCTGGGCGTTTCCACCGTGTTCGGCGAGCACATTCGCAACATTCCGATCTCGTCAAACAAGTCCATGATCGGGCATACCTTGACGGCGGCTGGCGCAGTGGAAGCGGTTTTCAGCTTCCTCACCCTCGAACATCAACGCATCCCGCCGACGATCAATCATCAGGTTCCCGATCCCGCCATTCCGCTCGACGTCGTGCCGAACGTCGCGCGCGATGCGCGTGTCACGCGCGCCATCTCCAATTCCTTCGGTTTTGGCGGTCAGAATGTCTGTCTGGTGACGACGCGGGAGCCGGCGTGAGCGGAACTGCCGAAGCCGTTGTCGATGACCGCGCCGGCGGTTCGCCCGGGGCGGCCGGTGGATCAATGCGCGCGCTCATGCTGGTCGCCGATCGCAAGATCGAACTTCGCGATATTCCGGCGCCTGGGGAGCCCGGCAGCGGCGAAGTACAGATCCGCATCAAAGCGATCGGACTCAATCACATCGACGTCTGGGGCTGGCGCGGCATGGCATTTGCCAAGCGCACGCTTCCCCTCATCGTCGGCGTCGAAGCCGCCGGCGAGATCGCCCGCGTCGGTCCCGATGTAACCTCATGCCAGATTCGCGATCGCGTCGTCGCCTATGGGGCGCTGACTTGCGGGACCTGCAAGGCGTGCCGTGCCGGTCGCGATAATCTCTGCGAAAACGTTGCGAGTATCATGGGCTTCCATGTCGACGGTTTTGCCCGCGAGCTCGTCAATATGCCGGCCCGGCTGGTTGTACCGATTCCCGACAATGTCAGCTATCGCGACGCCGCCTGCGCGCCGGTTGCATTTGGCACGGTGCAGCACATGCTATTCGACAATGCCAAGCTCGAGCCTGGCGAGACCAGACTGGTCCAGGCCGGCGGCTCCGGCATCGGCACCACCGCGATCAAAATGGCCAAGGCGATCGGCTGCACCGTGATCACGACGGTCGGCGACGAGGCAAAGGCGGAAAAAGCCAAAGCAATCGGCGCCGATCACGTGATCAACTACCGCACCGACCGTTTCGAAAGCGTGGTGCGCAAACTGACTGGAAAAAAAGGCGTCGACGTCGCTTTCGAACATGTCGGCCCGGACACGTTCAACGGCTCGCTGCTTTGCCTCAAGCGCGGTGGCCGCCTC
>JBKPIZ010000090.1:0-31056 GCA_046730495.1 Pseudomonadota bacterium | reverse complement strand
AGACAGGAATTCATCCGCCACGTGCTTCGACCATTCCTGGGAGTCGTTGGCGATACTGGCTCTCTCAATCGCTAGAAATGTATTGAGTACGTCCTGCTCCGCGGGCGAACGCACGCGGTAGGGCATGCTTTGACAGGGATTGGTGCATTCGCTCGCTTTGCCGTCATCCCGCGAAGACGCCGACGCGGGGGGCGCCGCTCCATCGGCGATCACGACATTCTGCCGGGCCAGCGCGCGCCAAGCGCCCCTCTGCTTCGCCCAAATATCGAGAAAAAAAGCGGTGTTGCCGTCGGCCGACTTGCGTTCGCCGGTCACCGTGGCCAGGAGCCCGTACATCGTCAGCTTGGGATCGCCGGTCGCCGCCGCGGACAGGTTTCTCAGATCGGCAAGAAACTCGTGGCGCGAATAGGCTCTGCCGACCTCGTCGGTATAGCTGAATTGCAGCGACAGCAGCTTGCGCGCGATTGTCCGGTCGCCCGTGCGCAGCGCTTCGGCAAGCGCACGATCGGCAGCCGCCACGGATTCTTCAGCCGACTGCGCGCGGGTTCGAACATTATGTGCGGTGACGAGACTCGCGGCCAAGAGCGCCAGAGCAAGACGCCGCACCGCTTGTCGGCTGGCCAACTCCGCGGCCCAACGCATCTCCTTCACCCCACCAATCGGCGTTTCGCGCCGGCCATTGTCCCTTCATGGCACAATGACATTTTCCGGCGCCGCCGCTCAAGCCGCGGCTTGCGGTCGCGACGCCCCGTCGCAGGCGAACAACCGCAGCGTGATCAGCCGCAATGGTGGCAATGGCGATAGTGGTGATAATGCCCGTGACGGCGACCTTTGCCGGAAGGCGTACCGCGCATGGCGACACGGCAAGGTTCGCTGAGCTGCCGGTACTTCGCTTTCATGCACGCCGTGACCCTGGCCACGTCGGGGATGACGTCGGAACAAAGCCGCATCGCATCGGGCGTGCACGCCTGACGGGCCGCATCGCTGCCCTGGGCAGATGCGCCATCGAGACGACAAAACAACAGAGCGAGCAAGGCAACGGTGCCAGCCAGGTGAACGATCCGCATGTTTATCCTCTCGGTTTAGCGACCTTTTGCCCGGGTAAATTTGCTGACGAGATGGGCCGCCGCCTAGCGTAATCCAAGTCTCTGCCCAGGTCTTTGCCCAAGTCCCGACTGCGCGAACACCTGCTCGCGCAAAGGTGGCGAAAGTACGATCTCGCCCGCTATGCCGAGTCGTGTGATATTTTGCTGGAACTTAGCTAGTCCCGCCACAGAGCCAGCACGCTTTCATTGATGAGAACACAGGTCGTCATCATCGGCGCCGGTCCGGCCGGCTTGTTACTCGGCCAGCTTCTTCAGCGCCGCGGCATCGACAATATCATTCTGGAGCGGCAGACCGCCGACCATGTGCTCGGCCGCGTGCGCGCCGGCGTCATCGAACAGGTCACGATGGATCTGTTGGACGAAGCTGGCGTCGGCGAGCGGATGCATGCCGATGGTCTCATTCATGAGGGGGTGCAGATCTGCGTCGACGGCGCCCGCCATCGCCTGTCGTTCAATGAGCTGACCGGCAAGACTGTCATGGTCTACGGCCAGACCGAAATCACCAAAGACCTCATGGACGGCCGCACAAACGCCGGCGCTCCGACCGTCTATTCGGCGCAGGATGTGACCTTGCACGACATTTCCGGCGAACGACCGCGCGTGGCCTACCGCGCGGGCGGCAGCAGCCACGAGATCGCGTGCGACTTCATCGCCGGCTGTGACGGCTTTCACGGCGTCAGCCGCAAAAGCGTGCCGGCGCGGGCAATCAGCTCCTACGAGCGAGTCTATCCGCTGGGCTGGCTCGGCATCCTGTCGGATACGCCACCGGTTTCCGAGGAATTGATTTACGTGCGCCATCCGCTTGGCTTCGCGCTGTGCTCGATGCGCTCGCCGACCCGCAGTCGCTACTACTTGCAATGCAGCCTGGCCGAAGACCTCGAATCCTGGCCGGATGAGCGGTTCTGGGAGGAGCTCAAGCCGCGGCTCGACGACGAGGCGCGCGAACGCCTGGTGACCGGACCCTCGATTGAAAAGAGCATCGCGCCGCTGCGTAGCTTCGTCGCCGAGCCGATGCGCTTCGGGCGTTTGTTTCTCGCGGGCGACGCCGCCCACATCGTGCCACCGACCGGCGCCAAGGGTCTCAATCTCGCGGCGAGCGATGTACGCTATCTGTCGCGGGCCTTTATCGAACACTATGAGGACAAATCCGACGCCGGGCTCGACCATTATTCGGCACGCGCGCTGGCGCGGGTATGGAAGGCGGAGCGCTTTTCATGGTGGATGACCATGACGCTGCACCGCATATCCGATAATCCGTTCGATCATCAGCTGCAGGTCGCCGAGCTCGACTATTTGTTTCGATCCAAGGCCGCCGCCACGGCGTTCGCCGAAAATTATGTGGGCCTGCCGTACTAACGAGGCCAGCCCCGGGCGTGCATGATCCGGAAGCGCTGACCGTTCTAATTCGCCTTGGTGCCGGCGAAGTTCACCACCTTGCGCCACTTATCGGTTTCAGCGGCGATAAAGGCGGCGAAGTCATCGGGCGAGCCGCCGCCGGGGCCGACGCCCAATTCGGTCAGCCGTTTGTTGATGTCGGGGTCGCGCAGCGCCTCGTTGATCTTTCTGTTTAGGATCGCGATGACATCAGGCGGCGTATTTTTTTGGCGCCGCGATGCCATACCAGCCGACCGCCTCGAAACCCGGCAGCAACTCGCCCATTGTCGGCACGTCGGATAAGATCGCCTGCCGCGCCGCCGTCGTCACAGCGAGCGCCCGTAATCTGCCGCTCTTGATATAACCGAGCGAGGCCGGCAGCACACCGAACATGATCTGCATCTGGCCGCTGAGCAAATCCGGGATCGCCGGCGATTCCCCTTGATAGGTTACGCTCACGATCTCGACGCCGGCCATCATCTTGAAAAGCTCGCCGGCGACGTCGAGCGGGGTCCCCTTTCCCGCGGTCGCCATGTTGATCTTGCCGGGATTGGCTTTGGCGTAAGCGATCAATTCGGGGACGGTTTTGGCCGGCAGCGAGGGCGAGGCGACCAGCACGAGCGGGATACCGCCGATCAGCGCGACCGGAGCGGTGTCGCGGATGAAATTGTAATTCAGGTTCGGGTAAAGCGATGCATTGATGGCGTTAGCCGACATGGCAACGAGCAGCGTGTGGCCATCGGGCGCGGCCCCTACGACGAATTCGGTACCGATATTGGCGCTGGCGCCCGGCCGGTTCTCGATCACGAATGGCTGCGCCAAGCGTTCAGGAAGCCACTGGCCAAGCAGCCGCGCCACGATGTCGGGAGAGCCGCCGGCCGGAACGGTGACCACGACATGGACCGGCCGGGTGGGATAGTTCGGCGCCGCGGCCAGACGTGAACCGAACGGTTGCGAAGCGAGCGGCAGTGAGGCAGCAGCGCCGATGACGTATCGCCAAATCTGCCGCCGCGACATGATCATGCGAGCCTCGATTGCTGTGCTCAGGCTCAGGCCGCAATACGCCGCCGCATCATGCCAAGGAGCCCGCGTGGAAAGAACAGCACGACGAGTATGAAGATGACGCCGACGAAGGACATCCAGTTCACCGTCATCGACGAGATGTAATCCTGCAGCATGACAAACACCGCCGCGCCAAGAAGCGGTCCCCAGAAGGTGCGCATCCCGCCGATCACCGTCATGACGACGAAATAGCCCGACAGCGAATAATGCAGGGTCAGCGGGTCGGCGAAATTGTTGAGCAGCGCATAAAGCGTGCCGGCAAGCGCAGTGAAGAAACAGGAGATCGAGAACGACAGCCAGACGTGGCGCTCGATCGGAATGCCGAGGAATCGCGCCCGCCGCTCGTTCTCGCGGATCGCCAGCAGCGTGCGGCCGAACGGCGAGCGCAACAGAAAGCCCATCAACCCCACCGCGGCGGCGAAGATCGCCAGCAGGAAATAATAGAAGGTCGTGCCGCCCTCGGTGATGTCCAGCACCAACGGGGGAATTCCGATCGCCTCGCGATGGAAATCGCGCAAGCCGTCGAACCCGCCGGTGACACTGTTCCAGCTATAAGCAAGGTAGTACCAGAGCTGGCCAAACGCGATCGTGCACATCGCGAAATAGACACCGCGGCGGCGCACGATCAAAAGTCCGAACAAAGTGCCGGCCAGTCCGCCGAGCAGCGTGCCGGCGGCGATCGCCGCCGGCGTCGAGTGCACCAGATAGCGCAATGTCAGCCCGGCGCCGTAGGCGCCCAGACCGAAATAGGCCGCATGCCCGAAGCTCAGCACGCCGGTGAAGCCGAGCAGCATGTTGAGCCCCATGGCGGCGAGCCCGAACACCAAGACGCGTCCGGCCAGCGCGGTATAACCGCCGAGCAGCGGCAGCCACAGCGGCACTGTTAAGAGCGCGGCCCATATCGCGACCAGCATGATGGTCTTGCGGCTGACGCCGTGATCCTCATGCGCGGCGACGACGGCGGTGCTCATGACATCATGCCTTCTTCGCCAATCAAACCGCGCGGACGCAACAGCAGCACCGCCATCATGATCGCGTAGATCACCGCCTCGCTGGCGGCTGGATAGAACACGGTGGTCAAAGCAGCGGCCATGCCGATCAACAATCCGCCGAACAAGGTACCGATCAGGCTGCCGACGCCGCCGACGATGATGGCGATGAAGCTCGGCATCAAAAGCTCGTCGCCCATATTCGGATTAAGTCCGATCTGACCGGCGGCAAGAACGCCGCTCAATCCGGCCAACAGACAGCCAACGGCAAAATTGAGCGTCCGCAAATGCCGCACATTGACCCCCAGCGTCGCCACCGTTTCCAGATCGAAGGTGCCGGCGCGGATGCGCAGACCGACGCGGGAATAGCGCAGGAAGGCGAACAGGCCGATCACCGTCACGATGACGATCGCCACCATGAACACGCGGTACCAGGTGATGAAGAATAACGTCGAGGTGATCGGTTGCGCCAAAACCGCCGGCAATCCCATCGGCAGGCCATTGGGACCCCAGATAAAGCGCGCGCCGTCCTGCAGCACGAAAGCGAGGCCGAAAGTCAGGAGCAGACTGTAGACCGGATCGCGATTGTAAATTCGCCGGATCATCAGCCGCTCGACGAGCACGCCGATCAGCGCAGTGAGCAGCGGCGAGATCAAGAGCGCGCCCCAGTAGCCCAGCACCGGCGACAGCGTGAAGGCGAGATAACCGCCCAGCGCGAGGAAATTGCCGTGGGCGAAGTTGATGACGTTGCTTAGGTTGAGAATGAGCGAAAGTCCGAGCGCCATCAGCACATAGAATGCGCCGATGATCAGTCCGTTGGTGACGTTGAATAAAATGACTTGCGCCATCTGCCCCCTTTGCTCCCTCCTTGTGCCCCGTTCACGCCCGTCATGCGTGATCGCAATTTAGCGAAGCAATCCGGTCACTGGACTGCTTCGCCACGTCCGCTTCTGCACGAGAACAGAATTGGCTCGCCCTGCGTCCGAACATCAAGTCGGCTGCGCCATTTTGCAACCGGTGTCCGCCACCGAGCCGGCGGCTTCTTCTCCGGACACCAGCGCTGCAACTGTGAAGACGTCCTCAGCTCCGGATTTGGGAGTGTGCATCTCGCCGACGAAGATGTTTGGCATCAGTTCATGATCGCCGGCGCGATAGCGCACGCGGCCCGGCTGTAGCGCAACATCGGGCGGCAGCTCCAGATCTTCCAGTGCCACCGCGAGCTTCGGCCCATCGAGCGACTTTGCCTTCTCCGCGGCGAGCCGAAATGAATGCATGGAGACATAACCGAACCAATCGCGCGCCGACGGCGTCTTGTTCGCGGCGGCGCGATAGTCGGCGACGAATTTCACGACTTCGGGCACGTTGGGCTGATTCCACCACCATTCCATGTCCCACCAGCCGGTCTGCGCCTCGGGCGGGCAACCTTTGACGCTTTCCAATTCAAACAACCCGCCGCCGAGCGCCATCTCCTTCTGCATTCCGAACTGTGTGAACTGCTTCATGCAATTGATCTGCGTCAGGCCGCCCATATTGTTGAGGAGTACATTAGGTTTGTAGGCCTTGGCCTTGATCAGCGTGGCCGAGAAGTCGGTGTTGTTGATCGGCAGCATATCGCCATCGTAGCTGCCGCCGGCTTTAGTCAGCGCCTTGACGAAGGCCTCCTGCAAGGTGTGGCCATAAGCGTAATCGGGCGTGATGAAAAACCATTTCTTGCCGAACCGCTTGACCAGTTCTGGCGTTACTGCATTGGCTTCCATGGACGTCGTATTGCAAACGCGGAATACATTCCATTTGCAATTTGTGCCGGTAATCGGATCGGTGTGGCCGCCCGGCACGATGTGAAACACTTTCTTCTCGTTGGTCACCTGCGACATCGCATACGCAATGCCGGAGTTCACGTCGCCCAGGATCACATTGACATTGTCGCGGTCGATCAATTTGCGCGTTTTCTGCACGCCAGTGCCGACGTCATTGGCTGAGTCTTCGATGAGAAGCTGAACCGGACGGCCGAGGATCCCGCCCTTCTTGTTGATTTCGCCCTCGGCATATTTGGCGCCGTCCACTTCGCTTTGCGCCAAGGCCGCGAGCACACCAGTGAGCGGATTGACCATCCCGATTTTGACTGGCTCGTCGCCGCGCGCGGCAATGATGAATGGCGCGCCAATGACTTGACTGGCGCCGAGCGCAAGACCCGCCTGGATGAATGTGCGACGGCGTACCGGCTTTAAGCTCTTCGGCATATTCAAGCTCTCCCTGGGTCACACTTTGTCGGTTTTGTCTCGCTGGGCCGAGTGGAAAAATAATGGCATTCACGGGCGCCGCGACCATCCGCAAGACGCGGCTTTTATGCGAACATCTTCCACCCCGCCTACCGCCGGGTCAAGAACAGGTCTCGTGGCGGGAATTCGGCGCGCATCCAGGCTCCGTCGGCTCGAGCACGGTCACTGCGCCGATAAATGCGCGGCGCGGTGCTATGCCCTCCGTTTGTCCGCGCGCGACGCACTTTGCTTTCGTGCTTTGGCCTGGTCGGCGAGAAAGCGCGACAGCCGGCTGCGCACCGCATCAGCTTCTTTCGCGGTCCATTTGCGAAAGCCCTCGCCGGCTTTCATGCCAAGCTTGCCGGCCTTGACCTTGTCGCACAGGACTGGGTGCGGTCCCGCCGTGCGGTCAAGGTCGCCATAAAGCACCTCCGCGACATCGAGTTGAAGATCAAGGCCGACGAGGTCCGCCTGCTCCATGGGCCCGAGCACCGCGGTGCGCGCGCCGAATCCTTCGCGCACGACCGTGTCGATCGTCTCAGCATCGCAGACACCCGCCGCGACCAGCGCGATAGCTTCGCGTTTCATCGCGTGCTGAAGCCGGTTGCCGACGAATCCCGGAATGTCGCGGCGGACATGAACCGGCACTTTTCCGGCCCGACGCAGCAGTTGCATGGTTCGTTCTACAACATCGCCGCTGGTCTTCTCGTTTTGAATGACTTCGACCAGCGGCACCAGATGCGGCGGATTCCAGAAATGCGTGCCGATCATCCGTTCGCGATACGCGAGATGTCGACCAATCTCAGTCGAGGGAATCGCCGAACTGTTGCTGGCGAGTATGGTGGACGGCGCGACCAGCCTTTCGACGGCGGCGAAGATTTCCTGCTTGAGCGGCAACTTCTCCGGGGCGGCTTCAAAAACACAGTCTGCGCTGCGCATCGCGGAATCAAGCGAATCGTGCGCTGCAATCCGCGTCAAGAGTTGCGGATCGTCACCGAGCAATTCGACGATCGCCCGCAAGCGCTGCGCCAGCGAATTGCGCACATCGGGAAAAGGTTCAAACACATTGACGTGATGACCGGCCGCAGCGAACAAATAAGCGATCCCGTGGCCCATCAGGCCGCCGCGACCACGCTGATTTTTTGTTGTGTGTGTTCGTTCATCTTTTTCCTCGAGCAAATAAACCGCCGGAACTGCGCTGACGCTCAAACGTTGAATGCGTGGCGTTCAGGTGACCCAACCCCCAGAGAAGGAGAAGGTCATGCCTGCCCTGCTTTGGGTCGCATTCTGGTCGTCGCTGATGGCGACAGCCGCCTGCTTCGGTGAGATGTCACGCGCCGTTTCGCTTGACAAGCGTGACGGTGCTGACGGGTCCGACGCATAGCCATTCCCCGGCATTCCGGCCTTTGCTAAAGCGTGACAGCCGCAGCCGCGGTGACCCAGCGGCATGGTTGCCGCAGCGTTAAATCGGCATCCTCGTGACCTGTCAAAACAAGCTGGGCTGGCGCTGGCGCCGATAAGCATTTCGCCGATCATTTCGGCATTTTATTTGCCATTTTACTTGCCATTTTTCTCGGCCATGTTGCGGACCGCGCAGCCCGCCGGTATGTATACGCGCGCCTTGGCGCCGGTCCGGTAACGACATGCGGGCCGGCGCATTTTGCATCGGATGACTGAAAGTCCGGCGCGCAGACTGATTCCGTAGTCCGACACCATCGATCGTATCGACTCCAATGGCTCGCCTCGTGATGAAATTCGGCGGAACCTCGGTCGCCGATATCGACCGCATCCGCAACGTCGCTCGCCACGTCAAGCGCGAGGTCGACGCCGGCAATGAGGTCGCCGTCGTGGTCTCGGCGATGTCCGGCACCACCGACCAGCTCATTACCTGGTGCGAGGAGGCACTCCAGCAGCGGCGCATTTTTGATGCCCGCGAATATGATGTGGTCGTCGCCACCGGCGAGCAGGTCACCGCTGGACTGCTTGCGATCGTGCTTCAGGACCTTGATATCAATGCGCGCTCCTGGCAGGGCTGGCAACTGCCGATCGCAACCAGCGAGGTGCACGGCTCGGCGCGAATTATCGATGTCAACGGCGAGGAATTGGTTCGGCGTTTCGCCGAACGCAAAGAAGTGGCAGTGATCAGCGGCTTCCAGGGCATTCATCCGGAAACCGGCCGCATCACCACGCTCGGGCGCGGCGGCTCGGACACTTCGGCGGTGGCGATTGCGGCGGCGATCCGTGCCGATCGCTGCGACATCTATACCGACGTCGATGGCGTCTATACGACCGATCCGCGGGTCGTGCCGCGCGCGCGGCGACTCGAACGTGTCGCCTTCGAAGAAATGCTCGAGCTCGCCTCGCTCGGCGCCAAGGTCTTGCAGGTGCGTTCGGTCGAACTTGGAATGGTGCACAATGTACGCATCTTCGTGCGCTCGAGCTTCGATCCGCCGGAAAAGATCAATGCGCACGACAACCCGCCCGGAACACTGATCTGCGACGAGGGGGAGATCATGGAACAGCACACCGTCACCGGCATCGCCTTCTCGCGCGACGAGGCGCAAATCTCCGTCCGCGAAGTTCAGGACAAGCCGGGAGTCGCGGCAGCGATCTTCGGACCGCTCGCCGAGGCCAATGTCAATGTCGACATGATCGTCCAGAATGTCTCGGGCGACGGCAAGACCACCGACATCACCTTCACGGTGCCGGCCTCGGATTATCAGCGATCGCTCGATGTGATCGCCAAAGCCAAGCGTGCGGTCGGTTACGCCCGGCTTGACGGCGCGACCGATGTCGCCAAGGTCTCGGTGATCGGCATCGGCATGCGCAGCCATGCCGGCGTAGCGGCGCAGGCGTTCAAGGCGTTGGCCGAGCGGTCCATCAATATTCGCGCTATCACTACCTCCGAGATAAAATTTTCGCTTTTGATTGACGCCGCCTTCACCGAACTCGCAGTACGCACGCTGCATTCGCTGTATGGACTCGACAAAGCGGCCTGATTTGCCGCGTTTGCGTTGCGGCGCACAATAGCCAGATCCGTCATACCGCTGTCTTTGGCTTGCGGTTTGCATGCACCATTCGATATAGGCTTTAGGACATTCGCTTTCGGACCCGATCCGGGCGAATTCCTCTTTGACGAAGACCGGCGCGTCACGGGCTAACGCTCCGGTCATAGCCCGGCCCGAGGGACCTCACGCCATGCGTGGCGCGCTTGGTGGTCCGCGCGTGCTGTTGCGTCGGCTTCGCGAAGTCATGGCGGAGCCGGTCAGCGCGCAGGAGCGCCTTGACAAGATCGTGGTGCTGATCGCCGCCAACATGGTTGCGGAGGTCTGCTCCGTTTATGTGCTGCGCGTCGATTCCACCCTCGAACTCTACGCTACCGAAGGCCTCAATCGCGACGCCGTGCACCGCACTGTGATGCGGTCCGACGAAGGATTGGTCGGCTTGGTGGCCAGTCAAGCGAGCGCGATCAACCTGTCGAATGCGCAAGCGCATCCGGCGTTCTCATACCGGCCGGAAACGGGCGAGGAAATCTATCACTCGTTCCTGGGCGTGCCGGTGCTGCGCGCCGGCAATACACTAGGCGTGCTGGTGGTGCAGAACCGGGCGCGGCGGACCTATTCGGAAGAAGAAGTCGAGGCGCTGCAAACCACGGCGATGGTGCTGGCCGAGATGATCGCCTCGGGCGAGCTCTCGGCGCTGGCGCTGCCGGGCGCCGAACCCGCCGCGCGGCGTTCCGTTCATGTCAAAGGCTCGGCCTTAAGCGAAGGAATTGCGCTGGGGCACGTCGTTTTGCACGAGCCGCGCGTTGTAGTGACCAATTTCATTGCCGACGACATACAAAAGGAATTGGCGCATCTGAACTCGGCAGTGGAAAGCCTGCGCACCAGCCTCGACGAAATGCTCGAGCACGGCGACGTGGTCGAGGGCGGCGAACATCGCGACGTCTTGGAAGCGTACCGGATGTTCGCCTATGACCGCGGCTGGGTGCATAAGCTCGAAGAAGCGGTGATGACCGGGCTCACCGCCGAGGCCGCGGTGGAGCGCGTGCAATCCGATACCCGGGCGCGGATGCTGCGGCAGACCGATCCGTTCCTGCGCGAGCGATTGCACGACCTCGACGACCTCGCCAATCGCCTGATGCGCCAGCTCACCGGCCGCGATCATGCGCCCTCGCGCGAGAGTCTGCCTGAAAACGCCATTCTCGTCGCCCGGTCGATGGGCCCGGCGGCGCTTCTCGACTACGACCGCAAGCGCCTGCGCGGTCTAGTGCTCGAAGAGGGCGGCCCCCATTCGCATGTCGCTATCGTGGCGCGGGCGCTCGGCATTCCGGCTGTCGGCGACATCGAGAACGCGACCGGCATCGCCGATCCGGGCGATGCGATCATCGTCGACGGTTTGACCGGCGATCTCCACGTCCGTCCGCTTCCCGACATGGAAGCGGCTTATGCCGAGCGGGTGCGGCTGCGTGCCCGCCGGCAGCAGCAATATGCGGCGCTGCGCGATAAGCCCTGCATCACCAGGGACGGCCAGCAGATCGAGCTTCTTCTCAATGCCGGCTTGAGCGTCGACCTGCCGCACATCAGCGACACCGGTGCGGGCGGTATCGGCCTGTTCCGCACCGAGTTGCAGTTCATGGTCGCGCCGAGCTTCCCGCGGACCAGCGAGCAATATGCGCTCTACCGCGCGGTGCTGGACGCCGCCGGCAGCAAGCCAGTGACTTTCCGCACCCTCGACATCGGAGGCGACAAGTTGCTGCCCTATATGCGCAACGTTGAGGAGGAAAACCCGGCGCTGGGTTGGCGCGCCATCCGGCTTGGCCTCGACCGCCCCGGTTTGCTCCGCACCCAATTGCGAGCGCTGCTTCGCGCCGGCAGCGGGCGCGCGCTCAAGATCATGTTTCCGATGATCTCCACCGTGCACGAATTCGATCAGGCCAAGGACCTTGTCGAGCGTGAACTGACGCACCTTCGCCGCCACGGTCATAAACTGCCAGACCAAGTCGAAGTCGGCAGCATGGTTGAAGTGCCCTCGCTGCTCTACCAACTCGACGAATTGCTCGAGCGGGCCGATTTTCTCTCGATCGGCTCGAACGATCTGGTGCAGTTCCTGTACGCGATCGATCGCGGCAATCCGCGTGTGTCCGGGCGCTTCGATGCGCTCTCGGCGCCGGTCCTGCGTGCACTAAAGGATATTGTCGACAAGGCACGGGCGCACGGCAAGCCGGCGACCGTCTGCGGGGAACTCGCCTCGCAGCCGCTCGGCGCCTTGGCGCTCGTCGCTATCGGCTACCGATCGCTCTCGCTCACCGCTTCCGCGGTCGGGCCGGTCAAGGCGATGCTGTTCGACGTCGACTGCCGCAAGGCCGCCGCGTTCCTTTGCCCCTTAGTGGAGAAATCCCCGGGCGGCACGCCGATACGCGCGCAACTTGAAAAGTTCGCCGCTGAAAACGGCCTGCAAGTCTAACCTTCGGCAAGTCTAACTCTCGGCAAGTCTAACCAGGTCTAACCATCCGCGCGGCGCAAGATGTTACCCGATCAGAAACTCGATGCTCTCGTGACCCGGCATGCCGCATTGGAACGCGATCTGGCCGCGGCTTTGCCGGCCGAAACCTATGTGAAACTATCGCGGGAATTTGCCGAGCTCGCTCCCGTGGTCGACGCGGTCAGATCTTATCGCGCCGCGCAGCGCGAATTGGACGACCTCACCGCGCTGATCGCCGACCCCGCAACCGACTCGGAAATGCGCGCGATCGCGGAGTCGGAAAAGCCGCAAGTCGAAGCCCGCCGCGCCGCGCTCGAACAAGAATTGCGACTCGCGCTGTTGCCTAAAGATGCAATGGACGAGCGCAACGTCATCCTAGAAATCCGCGCCGGAACCGGCGGCGACGAGGCCGCTTTGTTCGCCGGCAATCTATTCCGGATGTACGAGCGCTACGCCGCCAAGCAGGGCTGGAAAGTCGAGCTTGTCGCTGCCAGTGAAGGCTCGATGGGCGGTTATAAGGAAATTATCGCCGAGATCCGCGGCCGCGGCGCCTTCGCCCGGCTGAAATACGAATCCGGCGTGCATCGCGTGCAGCGCGTCCCCGACACTGAAGGTTCCGGCCGTATCCACACGTCGACCGCGACAGTTGCCGTGCTGCCGGAGGCGCAAGACCTCGACGTCGCCATCAACGATACCGATCTCAAGATCGACACGCTGCGTTCGAGCGGCGCTGGCGGCCAGCATGTCAACAAGACCGAATCGGCGGTGCGGGTGACACATATTCCTTCGGGAATCGTCGTCATGATGCAGGAAGACCGGTCCCAACACCGCAACCGCGCCAAGGCGCTCGCCGTGCTCCGCACGCGGCTCTACGACCTCGAGCGGCAGAAGCAGGATGCGGCGCGCGCCGCCGAGCGGCGCGGCCAGGTCGGAACCGGGGATCGTTCCGAGCGGATCCGCACCTACAACTATCCGCAAGGACGGGTTTCCGATCACCGGATCAACCTGACGCTTTACAAGCTGCCGCAGATTCTCGAGGGCGAAGCGCTTAGCGAAATCATCGACGCTTTGGTCGCGGAAAATCAGGCGGCGCAGCTTGCCGCGCAGGATACGTAATAAGACACGTGAGAGTACGCTTGGGAACGCGACCAGCCGTTACACCCGCCGCAGTCAAAGGCGTTAGCCTTGCGGATTGCCGGCGCGCCTGGACCGCGGAATTTCGCGCCGGCGGAATCGATTCGCCGGAACTCGATGCGCGCGTGCTGATCGGCCACGCGCTGGGCCTAGACCACGCCACGCTGGCCGCGCATGCCAAAGAGCTGCTTTCGGCCGAACAACAAAGCGGAATCGCTGCGTTGGCGCGGCGGCGGCTCGCGCACGAGCCGGTGGCGCGGATTACCGGAACGAAGGAGTTCTGGTCGCTGCCGTTGCGCGTGAACGGCGCGACGCTGGTGCCGCGGCCGGAGACCGAAACCGTGGTGACCGCCGCGCTGCGGGCGCTCGACCGCCGGGGACCGCGTTCGCGGCCCTGGCGCATCGCCGATATCGGCACGGGCTCTGGTGCAATCGTGCTGGCACTCTTGAGCGAACTGCCAAATGCCTTTGCCGTCGGCACCGACATCAGCGCGGCGCCGCTCGCTGTCGCTCGCGACAATGCGTGCCGTCTCGGCGTGAGCCGCGCCGCCTTTGTCGTCTGCGACATTGCGTCCGCGCTCAGCGGTCCCTTTGACCTCATCGTCTCAAACCCGCCCTATATCGCCACCGCAGATCTCGATCGGCTTGCCCCCGAGGTGCGGCTGTTCGACCCGCGCGTTGCGCTCGACGGCGGCGCCGACGGATTGCATGGCTATCGGGCGCTGGCGGCAACTGTGGCGCCACTCCTGGCGCGCAATGGCGTCCTGGTGGTTGAGCTGGGAAAGGATCAAGTGGAACCGGTTGCAGCATTAATTGCCGCGGCAGGGCTTGCGCCGATGGCGCCGCAACCCGATCTTAACGGTATACCACGCGCCTTGATTGCAGAGAGTGCTCGCTCCGAGCTATGACGCACAACATTGCAGGTGGATTGCGGATCCAGCAAACAGGCGTGAGGAATAAAAAAGCACTTGGAATATCGGCCGGAACCGATTAGCTTGCGGCCCACGGAATCGCCCTTGAATGAGGGCGCCGCGTTGCCTTGAACGCCCGGAGCATAATCTCTCCAAGAGGTCGGCAGCGCAGGTCAGGCAGAAAAAGCGAAGCTGAATAGCGAAAGCCGGATTGGACGGCATACAGGATCGCCAGATTCAGATCGTGCTCAGATCGTGACGTTTCATGGGTTCGGCCTGCTCGCAATTGGCGCGCGCGAGGAAGAGTTTTGCCGATGCAGCGCGACTATCGAACTCGTGACGTTGGGAAACTGAATTGGGACTGGGTTAGCGACCGGAAATTAAGGTTAGGAAATTTCGCGCGGCGCGCAGCCGCACGATGGAATCTGATGAACTCGAGAGAATCGGCGGCAAAGGCGCCGTCGCTGTAAACGGGGGTCGGCGGAACAGCAAGCCATGAGAAACGGTCAGAACAAACGCATGCGCGGTCGCAACCGCAAAGGTGGGCATCATCATCACCAAAATCCATTATCGCGAATGTACGAGTCCAACGGGCCGGATGTAAAAATTCGCGGTACGGCGTCTCATGTCGCCGAAAAGTATCTTCAGCTTGCCCGTGACGCGCAAAGCTCCGGGGATCCGGTCGCAGCGGAAAATTATTATCAACACGCCGAGCACTATTTCCGCGTCATCGCTGCGGCGCAGGAGCAGCTTCGGCAGAATCAGCCCTATTACCAGCAGCAGCCGCCCGGCGAGATGCGCGCGGCCGCCGATGACAGCTACGACGACGGCGACGGCGAGCAGCCCCATGTCGGTGGCGAACCGTTCGCCCCGCGCGAGCCGCAACAACCGTACTATCCGCGCGAGCAACATCACAATCAGCCGCATTTTCAGCCGCAACAGCAGAAACAGCCGCGATCGCAGCATTCGGGATCGGAAAACCAAGGCGATGTCGACCGCCTGCCATCGTTCATCACCGGCGCCCAGCCGCAGCATCAGCAACCCCAGCATGGCAATAACGGGCCGCATGGGCAAAACGGCCCGAACGGCTATGACGGATCGCAAGATCGCTTCCCGCTGCACCGGCGCCGCCGGCGGCATCGCGGCGGCGGACCGCGCGACCACGCCATGGATCATTCTGCCCGCAGCGACGATGACGGAACGCCGTCCGGCTCGCATTCCGACGAATAAGCATCGCGAGCTGATATGAAATAGAAAGCGGCCGGGCACTCGCCCGGCCGCTTTGTTTTGATCCGCGCCTTACAGCCCGCGCGGCGCCTTGGCGAGGCGCGCCAAAAACCAGATCGGCACGACGATTACAGCGCCCAACAGGAAATAGCGCCACAGCCAGCGCACCGCGTCGAATCCCATGTTCCAGATATGTTCGAGCAGCCGCTCAACGGATTCGATGATGTTCCAGGGATCAAGCCCGATAGCGGCGAGAATAACCCCGACCAGGATCGACAGCAGGATAAGCCGGCCGATCACCGCCAGGGGCGGACCGCCGAAAAAACGATAAACGAAGGGTTGGGACGTTCGCGAATCCAGGGATTGAGTCATCGAAACCCTCTCGTGGCTCAATTAGGTGTTCGTTGAGGCTATCGCAAGCGACGCGGCCCGGGTTAGCGCCGGATGCGCCGATGCATTGCCTGACATTGACCACTGGCGCTAAGTTGCGGCCGCCCCCTCGCTATAGGGCATCTTGAGGACCTTTCATGGCCAAAGTCGAAGACCGCACGCTCGCGCCGAATGCGAGCCTCAATGACGATATCGGCGAGGAACGGCGGCTGCGCATGTACCGCATGCAGGTCGAAATTCGCGAGGCCGAGCAGCGCGCATTCGATCTGTTTTTGCAGAACCTGGTGAAGGGCACGAGCCATCTTTCGCTGGGCCAGGAGGCGGTCGCGGCCGGCTGCGCGGCCGCGATGCAGCCCGGCGACCTGTCGTTCTGCACCTATCGCGGTCATGCCCACACGCTGGCCCGCGGCGTGCCGATCGAGAAGGTGCTGGGCGAGCTGATGCAGCGCGACAACGGATTGATGCGGGGCAAAGGCGGTTCGATGCATCTGACCTCGGTCGATCACGGCGTGATGGGCTCCTACGCGATCATCGGTGCGCATTTGCCGATCGCCTGCGGCGCCGCGTGGCGCGCGCAGTACAAGGGACAGAAGGACGTCTCGGTTTGCTTCTTCGGCGACGGCACGACCAATATCGGCGCTTTTCACGAAGCGCTGAATTTCGCGGTAGTCTGGAAATTGCCGGTGATCTTCGTCTGCGAGAACAATCTGTACATGGAATACACGCCGATCGGCGATGTCACGGCGGTGCCGAATCCGGCGGCCGACCGGGCCGCCGCCTACGGCCTGCCGCGCATCGTGATCGACGGCAACGATGCCGATGCCGTCTACCGCACCGCCACCGCGGCCTATGAGAAGGCGCGCGCCGGCGGCGGTCCGTCGCTGATCGAGTGCCTCACCTATCGGCACAGCGGGCATTCACGCGCGGACCCGGCCAAATACCGCCCGGAAGGCGAGCTTGAGAAATGGAAAGAGCGCGATCCGATAAAAATCTATCGTGAGCGCTTGAAGCAATTCGGCGTGAGCGAGGACATCATCGCCGGCATCGAGCTCCATGTGAAACGGCGGGTCGATGAAGCCACGGAGAAATGCAAGGCCGCGCCGCCGCCCGCGCTCAATATTCTCACCACCGATGTCTATGCCGACGGAGGCTTCGCATGGCGGAATTGACGTACCGCGAAGCGGTGGCCCGCGGCATCGCCCAGGAGATGGCGCACGATCCCGACGTAGTGTTTCTAGGCGAGGACATCGGCAAGGCTGGCGGGGTGTTCAAGGCGACCGTCGGCCTCTACGAACAGTTCGGCCCGCTGCGCGTGCGCGACACGCCGATTTCCGAGCAGGCGATCCTCGGTGCCGCGATGGGTGCGGCGATGACCGGTTTGAAGCCGATCGCCGAGATCATGTTTTCGGACTTTTTTGCAGTCTGCTTCGATTACATCGCCAACGAATTTGCCAAGAGCCGCTACATGTCCAACGGACAGGTCAAATGTCCGCTGGTGGTGCGCACCGGCAACGGCGCCGGCTCGCGGTTTGGCGCGCAGCATTCGCAGAGTGTCGAGAACTGGTGCATGATGATTCCCGGGCTCAAAGTGGTGGCGCCATCGTCACCGCGTGACGTTATCGGGCTTCTCGCCGCGGCGGTGCGCGATCCCGATCCGGTGATTTTCCTTGAACACAAATCGCTTTATCCGATCAAAGGCGACGTGCCGGACGGCGAGATCGTCGATCGCCTCGGCACGGCAAGTATCGTGCGGCCAGGCCAGGATGCCACCATCCTCGCGCTGGCGCTGATGGTGCCCCGCGCCATTGCCGCGGCTGACCAACTCAAATCCGAGCACGGCATGGACTGCGAAGTCATCGATGTGCGCTCGCTGGTGCCATTGGACACGCAGACGATACTCGGCTCGGTGGCACGGACCCATCGACTGTTCACCGTCGAGGAGAATCCACGGCTGTGCGGCTGGGGCGCTGAGCTCGTTTCGATCGTCGCCGACGAAGCCTTTTACGACCTTGACGGGCCGCCGGTGCGGATCACCACGCCGCACATTCCGCTGCCGGCCGCTGAAATTCTGGAAGACCTTGCGCTGCCGAGCATCGAGCGGATCGTCGACCGGGTGAAACGCGCGATGGAGAGTTGAATTTGCGCTCGTTCCCGCCAAAGCGGGAACCCAGACAACAATTATGGATTTCCGCTTTCGCGTGTATGAGCGGAGAAAAACAGAACAGGTGCGACCATGGCTATGTATGACAATCTGCTCGCAAATGTACCGACCGATCTGTGGATCGGCGGCAAATGGCGGAAATCTTCCGACGGCGGGCGTTTCGACGTTATCGATCCGGCGACCGAGAACAAAGTCGCTTCGGTGGCGAGCGCCACAGTCGAGGATGCAATGGCCGCGCTCGATGCGGCGAGCGGCGCTTTCGCCGCCTGGGCCGGCAAGAAGCCGCGCGAACGCGCCGAGGTTTTGCGCAAGTCCTACGAATTGATAATGCGCGATGCCGAGCGGCTGGCGAAGCTCATCACCATCGAGAACGGCAAAGCGCTGTCGGATTCGCGTGGCGAAGTCGCTTACGCCGCTGAATTCTTCCGCTGGTATGCCGAGGAAGCGGTTCGCAATATCGGCCAGAATTCGGTCGCGCCGTCTTCCGGCGCCCGCATATTCGTCCACCACAAGCCGGCTGGCGTCGCCGTGCTGGTCACGCCGTGGAATTTCCCGGCGGCCATGGCGACGCGCAAGATCGGACCGGCGCTTGCCGCCGGCTGCACCGTGGTGCTCAAGCCGGCCTCTGATACGCCGCTCACCATGCTGGCGCTGATGCCGATCCTGGAAGAAGCCGGCGTGCCGGCCGGCGTCGTCAACGTGATCCCGTCGCGCTCGTCCGGCAAAGTGGTCGGTGCCATGCTGCACGACCCGCGCGTGCGCGTGGTGTCGTTTACCGGCTCGACCGAGGTCGGCCGCAAGCTCCTGCACCAAGCCGCCGATAATGTCGTCAAGCCGGCAATGGAGCTCGGCGGCAACGCGCCATTTATCGTGTTCGACGACGCCGACATCGACGCCGCGATCGATGGCGCCATGGTCGCGAAGATGCGGAACATGGGCGAGGCCTGCACCGCCGCCAATCGCTTCTACGTGCATGAGAAGGTGCATGACGAGTTCGCCCGTAAGCTGACCGCGAAAATGGGCGGCTTGAAAATGGGCAATGGCCTCGACGATGGCGTTTCCCTGGGACCGCTGGTCAACAAGGACGGTCGCGACAAGGTGATCGAGCTCGTCGATGACGCAGTGAAGAAGGGCGCCAAAGTGCTCACCGGCGGCAAGGCGCCCGGCGGGCCCGGTTATTTCTACCCGGCGACTGTGCTCGCCAACGTTTCTGAAGACGCCAAAATGCTCAATGAGGAAATCTTCGGACCGGTGGCCTCGATTCAGTCCTTCAAATCGGAGGACGAAGTCATCACTCGAGCCAACAACACCGAATATGGCCTCGTTGCCTATCTCTATACCAAGGACTTGAGCCGCGGCATGCGGGTGTCGGAAAAACTCGACTTCGGCATGATCGGGCTTAATCGCGGTCTGGTGTCAGATCCGGCGGCGCCTTTTGGCGGCGTCAAACAATCCGGGCTCGGCCGCGAAGGCGCGCATGAAGGCCTCATGGAGTTCACCGAGACCCAGTACATTTCGGTGACGTGGTGATCGGCGAGTCACGCAGGCGGCGGGCGCGGCATGACTGACGGCGAAGTGGCCAACAAGCTGCTCGGCGCTTGGCGCTATGTCGGCACGCGCATCAACGGCGGTAATTGGGATCGCGGCGCCAATCCGAAGGGCGTGATTTATTACGGCCCGCATGGCGAGATGGCGGTGCAGATTGCCCCCGACGTCAAACGCACGCGCGCAGGAGCGGTGATGACGCCGCAAGAAGCGTTCACCGCGGTCAAGGATTACATCGCCTATTTCGGCACTTATACGGTGGACGAAGCGGCCGGCACCGTCACGCATCATCGCCAAGACAGTCTGCAGCCCGGCGACAACGGCGATCTGGTGCGGCGCTACGAATTGAACGGCGACCGTCTCATCCTGCGCGCGCCGAACTCGACGCTGGAAGTCACTTGGGAACGGATCAAGTGATGGACGTCCTGATGCCGCAACTCGGCGAAACCGTCGCCGAGGGCAAAATCACCAAGTGGTTCAAATCCGCCGGCCAACAGGTCAAGCCGGGCGACAATCTGTTCGAGATCGAAACTGACAAGGTGTCGATGGAAGTGCCATCGACCACGACCGGGGTGCTTGCCGAAATCCGCGTGCAGGCTGGCGCGGTGGCGCCCGTCGGGGCAGTGGTCGGCGTGATCACGGATGGCGGCGGGGCAACGGCAGGCGCGGCGGCGGCAGAAAGCAGGCCGCTGCCTCAAGCGGCCGATCACGCTGCCCGGCGCGATGCACCCGCCGCGCCGGCTGACGCTGACGAGCGGCCGCGCGCGGCACTCGATCCGTTTTTCGAGGTGCGCACGCCGCAGCGCAATTATGGGCCGGCGCGTTTACCTGGCGGCGCAACTGTCACGCCGCTGGCGCGGCGCTTGGCCGGCGAAGCCGGGATTGATCTTGCGCAATTGCGCGGCTCCGGGCCGCGCGGCCGCATCGTGGCGCGGGACATCGCCGGTGCGCCACGGGCTGCGGGCGTAGCGCCTGCCCCAGTTGGACCGAGCGCGGCGGAGATCAAGGCGCTGTTCGAGCCCGGGAGCTATCAGGAAGTCCCGCTCGACGGCATGCGCCGCACCATCGCGGCCCGATTGACGCAAGCCGCGCAAACGATTCCGCATTTCTATCTGACCACGGACGCCAACATCGGCCGGCTCATCGCACTGCGCGAGGAAGCCAACAATGCCGCGCCCAAGGATCGTGACGGCGGTCCCGCATTCAAGCTCTCGGTCAACGATTTCATCATCCGCGCGCTCGCCCTAGGCTTGCAGCAGGTGCCCGCGGCCAACGCGGTTTGGGCTGGCGATCGCATCTTGCGGTTTGCCCATTCCGATATCGGCGTGGCGGTGGCGCTTGACGGCGGGCTGATCACGCCGGTGATCCGCCACGCCGAAACAAAATCGTTGAGCGCGATCTCAACCGAAATGAGGGATCTGGTGACGCGTGCCCGCGCCAAGAAGCTCAAGCCGGCCGATTATCAGGGCGGCGCGGCGGCGATCTCAAACCTCGGCATGCATGGCGTGCGCGAATTTTCCGCAATCATCAATCCACCCCACGCGACGATCCTGGCGGTCGGAGCGGCGCGGCGGCAGGCGATCGAGACCGACGACGGCGGTGTCGCCTTCGCCAGCATGCTGAGCCTGACGCTGTCATGCGATCACCGCGTGGTGGATGGCGCCCTGGGCGCCGAATTTCTGGCGACGATCAAACGATTGATTGAGTCGCCGGTTACGATGCTGGTGTGAGGACCAATAATGAATGCCATTAATCGTGAAGTGATTCTGCTGGGGCCGTTGAAGCCGCTGATCGTCAAGGGACTTGAAGCAATCGGCACAGTCCATAAAGCGGCGGAAGCGAAGGACAGCAACGCGTTCTATGCCGCGCATAGCGGCGTCAGGGCTATTGCCTGCTGCGCCGCGCCGGAGCTGCTTGGCGACGCTTTCATGCGGCGCTTTTCCAAATTGCAGATCATTTCAAGCTTCGGTGTTGGCTACGACCATATCGACGCCAAAGCGGCGGCGGCTCACGGTGTCATTGTCACCAACACCCCGGAAGTCTTGACCGAGGAAGTGGCCGACACGGCCCTCGGTTTGCTGTTGTGCACAGTGCGTGAGTTTCCGCAGGCCGAGCGCTATCTGCGCGCCGGCAAATGGCTACAGAAGCCCTACCCTCTGACCAGGGGGACCTTGCGCAATCGCACCGTAGGCATCGTCGGCATGGGCGCGATCGGGCAAGCGATCGCGCGGCGCCTCGACGCGTTCGGGGTACCGGTGGTCTACCACGCACGGCAGCCGCGCCCGCAATTGCGCTATCGCCATTACCCGAAGCTCATCGACATGGCGCGCGACGTCGACACGCTGATGGTTATCGTACCGGGCGGCCCGGCGACCGCGAATATGATCAATGCCGAAGTGCTCAACGCGCTGGGTCCAAACGGCATTCTCATCAATATGGCCCGCGGCTCGGTGGTCGATGAGCCGGCGCTGATCAAAGCGCTGGCGGACAAACGCATCATGGCGGCGGGGCTCGACGTGTTTGCCAAAGAACCGCAGGTGCCGCAGGAATTGATCGCAATGGACAACGTGGTGCTGTTCCCGCATGTCGGCTCCGGCTCAGTTCATACCCGTGACCTGATGGATCAGCTCGTGGTCGACAACATTGCCGCCTGGGCGGCGGGAAAGCCGCCACTTACGCCGGTCGTCGAAACGCCGTTCAAATCCTGGAACACCTGAGTTTGATCGACACGATTGCGCCGGCGCTGACGCGATGCCGCCCGCGTGCTAGCCTAAAGCGCATGCGCGTCAAAAAATTTGCAATTGTTGCCGCCATCGTCGTCGTGCTTGGCGGCGGTGAGGCTTTCGCGCAAGGCGCGAAGCCGGATCAGTCGCAGAATCCATCGGGTTCTGAGCGGCAAAATCCGCAACCACAGAATCCGCAAGTACAAAACTCGCAAGAGCGATCGGAAGACCCGGTGACTGCAATGCTCGGTGCCTGGGAATTCTCCGACGCCGACCACAACCGGACCTGCCACTTCACCTTCCGCGGCGAGACCGCATCGGGCGGTCACCGCCTCGACGTCGACAAGGGCTGCGTGGGCTTGTTTCCCTCGACCAAGAACATTTCCGGCTGGGCGCTCAACAATTACGGCGATTTGAGCTTGCTCGACTCGCACGGCGAAGCGGTCATCGAGCTTACCCAAGTGGAAAGCGGCATGTATGACGGTTTTTCGCCTGGAGAAGGCCGCTACGTTCTGCAGACCGCGGCCTCAGCGCCAGTGCATTTGCCCGAAGACATGGTCGGCGATTGGGCCATCACGCGCGGCACCGGAAAGCCGATTTGCACGCTGACGCTGGCGAATAGCCCGGTGAATAATTCGAGTGGCGCGCTCACGCTACGGCTGAAGACCGGCTGCGATCCACTGGTCACGCGCTTTAATCCAAACGCCTGGCGCATCGATCAGGGCGAGCTCGTACTGCTGTCGCCGCGGGGACAATCCTGGCAATTTGTAGAGACGGATCCCGACACCTGGCAGCGTGTGCCGGAATCGGCCGATCTGATTCTGCTCGTGCGCCAGTGAAACGGACAATTCTCTCCTGATCGACCGTCAATGAAAACCCGATATCAAGTCGTCATCGTCGGCGGCGGGCCGGTCGGCGTCGCGCTCGCGGTCGAGCTTGGCCAGCGCGGCCTTTCCTGCGCGCTGGTCGAGCGGCGGCGCGAACCGCAGCGCATCCCCAAGGGACAAAATCTCACCCAGCGTTCGGTCGAGCACTTTTATTTTTGGGGCGTTTTGGACGCGCTGCGCGCCGCGCGCATCCTGCCGCCGTCCTATCCGATGAGCGGCATCGTTGCCTACCGCGACCTGAACAATGACTATTGGGCGGCGCCGCCCTTACGCGAGATCGTCAACCTCTATTACTTCCAGAACAACGAGCGTCTGCCACAATATCAGGCCGAATATGTTTTGCGCGCGCCGCTGGCGCAGCTAGAAAATGTCGAGACGCGGTTCGGCTGGGCCGCGCAAGCGATCGAGCAGAATGCGAACACCGTCGAGGTCACGATCGCGGAAGACGGCGGGACCGGACGTGCGATATTGCAATCCGATTACGCGGTCGGCTGCGATGGCGCGCATTCTTTGGTCCGCGAACAGGCGGGTATCGCGCGCGGCGGCGCCGACTTCGACCAGTTGATGGTGCTGGCGCTGTTTCGTTCGCGCGAGCTTCACGACGGGCTCAAGCGTTTTCCGCCGCGCTCCACCTATCGGGTCATCCACCCCGCGCTGAAGGGCTATTGGCAATTTTTCGGCCGTGTCGACGTCGGCGAAAGTTGGTTCTTTCATTCGCCGGTGCCGGCGAACACCACGCGCGACAATTTCGACTTCCATGCTTTGCTGCAGAAAGCGGCCGGCTTCCCGTTCGGCTGCGATTTCGACTATGTCGGGTTCTGGGACTTGCGGATCGCGGTCGCGGAGACTTACCAGGCCGGCCGCATCTTCATCGCCGGCGACGCCGCGCATTCCCATCCGCCCTACGGCGCCTACGGCCTCAATAACGGGCTCGACGATGTCGTCAATCTCGGCTGGAAACTCGCGGCGAAGCTGATTGGCTGGGGCAGCGACGCGCTGCTTGCAAGCTATAGCGAAGAGCGGCGCCCGATCTTCAAGGAAACCGCGGAGGATTTCATCGAAGCTGGTATTCGCCGCGATCGGGAATTCCTGCGTCGCTACAGTCCGGAACGGGATCGGGCCGAATTTGAGCGCGCCTGGCAGGAGCACATCAATTTCAGCGCGCCCAATGTTCTGACCTACGAGCCGCATTACGAAGGCTCATCGATCGTGTTCGGCCCGCCGGGTGGGGCAAGCAGCGCCCGCGGCGCGCACATGTTCAAGGCCCGCGCCGGTCATCATCTGCCACCGCAACTTCTCTCCTCAGGCCGCAATGTCTTTGAAGAGTTCGGCGATGGCTTCACCTTGCTTGCATTCGACCCCGATGAGACGACCGACGCGGCTTTTGCACAGGCAGCCAAAGCGCTGCAGGTGCCGCTGAAGATCGTGCGCGACAGCTATGACCAGGGTCGGGGCGCCTACGAGGCAAAGTTCATTCTCGTCCGCCCCGATCGCTACATCGCCTGGACCAGCAACGATCCACCGAGCGACCCTGCCGCGATCCTCGCCAAAGCGGTCGCAAGGGTGCCGGTCTAGTTCGCGCAAACGTTTCTCTTCTGCGACGAAAATGAATTTCACCGGCGGCCGTCAGTTCAAACAGAAAAACAGCCCTCAACAATAGCGCCGCAACGTGCGATGCTGACCAGCGGCAGCGAATCAGGGGCAGGCCATGAAATCGCTTGAGATAGTCCCCAGTGATCGTACCCACCTCTACAACGCTATGATCAAAAAGCAGGCGGAGATCCGCCGGAGCGGACGCGGGACTTTCTCGCGCGCCCGGGCGAATAAGCGCAACGCCGCGCGATGGACCCATATCCGCTACAAGGGCTCGATCAATCTGGAGCCGGGCCCATCGCAAGCCGTAGAGGCCGTGATCAGGTCGCCCGATCGCGGCGACGAGGCGCGATTGTTGTCATCGTTTCTCGGCTGGCTCGATCGGCATTTCGGCGAGCATCTGTCGGCGGTGAACATCAAGTATCGGCGAGCCGGCCGCGGCTGAGCGTGCAAAGTTCAATTGGCGTTGACGCACACCGCATAGACGGAAGCATTGCCGCTGCCGCCATTACTTTTGAAGCTCACCTTCCAGGCGTTGTTGCCCTCGGGATTGGAAAAATCCGTGGTATCCGCCGGACTCGGCGTCGAGAAGCCACCACTGATCGCACGTTTGCCGGCCGGGCACGTCGCAACCACGACGACCCTGCCGTTGCGCGGCAAGCTTCCGCGATTGTGTACGACCTCGTAGCCGCTGACGGCCGCCGGCTCCGGCGGTTTGTCGGCGTGGTAGTGATTGTAGGACACGCCGGCGATGAGCGGTCCGACCCACCACGGCTTCTTCAACAACCCGATCAATGTGTCCTCATCGTCTCACGCGAGAGCGGACCTCACCCCGAAAACAAACCGCGCCGGGCGTTGCCCGGCAGCGTTCCCAATGGCGCGATGATGCGAACGACCCGCCCGGCACCACTATGTCCGGCAGAAGGTTAGAAAACGGTTATGGATGGAACTCGGCGTCAAAGCGGCGGGGGCCTTCGAAGGAAGCAGCCATGGTCCGCGGGTCGGAACCTGCGCGGTACAACGCCACGCGAAATGAAAATATTGTGAGCGCTACACACGCCCGCGAGACACCGCGGGTTTTGCCGATCGTTGCAACTTATCCTTCGCGCGCTCGACTTGGCCGAGCATGGGATGATCGTTCGGATCAGTCCCCTCTTCGCTTCCCGCCATGCCCTCGCCGCTGGCGGTGAGCATCTGGCGCGCGTCTTGTTCCCAGATTTTTAGTGCATCGAGTTTTTCTTCGAACGAGAGCGCGCGATCCTCAATCAATTCGTCGGGCGTCGCGTAGTGCGATTGCGGATGTTCAATTTTGTCGACCTTTGACGATGCCGCGCGAGCCATGGCGGCCTCCTTGCGATCATTGGATTCCGACCCAAATCGAAACGTTTAATGACGCAATCGGGTTCCGATCTCCCCCCGCCATATGCGGCGTGCTGTGCCATCGACTCGCGCCAGCCGGCTGATATCCTTGCATCGCGTGTCCTAGAGAATTCCAACACGGGAGGAATCCATGGCGACGTGGCAGCCTGACCCGAGCTTCTATCCCTCCCCGCGTCTCGCGGCGAAAGCGCCTCCCGAAAAGATCGCTTATGTGGCGGCGTTCGATCCGGATCGAAAATCGCCGGACGCCATAGCGGTGGTCGATGTCGATCCGGCGTCCGCTTCGTATTCGCGCATTGTCGGTACTGTTGCCGCCACGCACGCCGGCGATGAATTCCATCATTTCGGCTGGAACGCCTGCTCTTCGTGCTTATGTCCCAACGCGCCGCATCCGCACGTCGAGCGGCGCTATCTGGTCGTTCCAGGCTTGCGGTCTTCGCGCATTTACATTCTCGATACCAAGCCCGATCCGCGCAAACCGCAGATCGTCAAGGTCATCGAGCCGGCCGACATCGCCGAGAAAACCGGATACACGCGGCCGCACACCGTGCATTGCGGCCCGGGAGGCATCTATGTGGCCGCGCTCGGCAACAAGGATGGCAAGGCGCCGGGCGGCATCTTCGTCATTGATCACGAGAGCTTCGAGCCGCTCGGCCGTTGGGAAGTCGATCGTGGCCCGCAGCAGCTTGGCTATGATGCATGGTGGCACCTCGGCTTCGACACCATGGTGACCAGCGAATGGGGCACGCCCGATACTTTCGAAAATGGGCTGGTGCCGGAAATCCTGCTGGGCAGCAAATACGGCCGCCGTTTGCATTTCTGGGATTTCACCAAGCGCAAGCACGTGCAGGAGATCGATTTCGGCGAAGAGCATCAGCTGGTTTTCGAGTTGCGGCCGGCGCACGATCCGACCAAGCCGCACGGCTTCGTCAACTGCGTCATCAGCCTCAAAGATCTGTCGTCATCGATCTGGACCTGGTACCGCGACGGCAACAAGTGGGCGGTGAAAAAGATCATCTCGATTCCTGCCGAGCCCGCCGACCCCGACCTCCTGCCGCCCGTGCTCAAAGGTTTCAAAGCAGTGCCGCCGCTTGTCACCGACATCGACCTTTCGATGGATGATCGCTTCCTTTACGTCGCCTGCTGGGGCACCGGCGATCTGCAGCAATACGACGTATCCGATCCGTTCAATCCCAAGCTCACCGGCAAGGTGCGCATCGGCGGCATTGTCGCGCGTGCGAGTCACCCCGGCGCCAAAAACGGCAAGCTCAGCGGCGGGCCGCAAATGGTCGAAGTGAGCCGCGACGGGCGGCGGGTCTATTTCACCAATTCGCTTTACGGCGCCGTCGATCCGCAATTCTATCCCGAGGGGATCGACGGCTGGATGGTCAAGCTCGACGCCAAGCCGGAGGGCGGCATCGCCTTCGATCCGAAATTCTTTATCGACTGGCCGAAGGGACAGCGTCCGCATCAGGTCCGCCTGCAAGGCGGCGACTGTTCCTCGGATTCCTATTGCTATCCGTGACGGCTTAAGCGCGCGTGTCGCTGCCGCCGCTTCCCGATGCGCTTTGGCTGTGGCTCGCCATAGCGGGACTCGGCCTGTTTCACGGCATCAACCCCGCGATGGGATGGCTGTTCGCGGTGGCACTGGGGCTTAATCGCGGCAGCGAACGGATGGTCTGGCTCGCGCTTGTCCCGATCGGCCTCGGCCATGCGCTCGCGGTCGCCGTCATCCTGTTCCTCGTGCTGGCGCTGGGGCTCATCCTCGAACCGGGTCTGCTGCGGCCACTTGCCGCCGCAATGCTGTTCGCCTGGGCTGGATGGCACGCGCTCTATGGCCGACGTCACAAGGTACGCTTTGGCATGCAGGTCGGCCTCGGCGGCTTATTTGTATGGTCGTTCCTAATGGCCAACGCCCACGGTGCGGGTCTGATGCTGATCCCGGCAGTGATCCCGCTCTGTCTGGCCGCTTCGCCAACGCACACGCTCACGGCGGCGACCTCTCTGCCTGTCGGGCTGGCGGCGCTGGCGCTGCACACGGCGGCGATGCTGGCGACGATCGGAATCGTTTCGCTGGTCGTCTACAAATGGGTTGGCGTCGCTTTTCTGCGGCGCGGCTGGATCGATCTCGATCTGCTGTGGACCATCGCGTTGGTCCTATGTGGGATCGTCTTGCTTGTGGTCTAAAATCGGCGCTGCCTTTGTGATCGGCAGTCGCACTCGCGCGCCGTTGCAAATGGTCATTCCGTTACCGTGTCGGCGAGCGCGAGCAGCGTCGGCGGCACTGCAAGCCCGATCGCCTTCGCTGTCTTAAGACTGATCGTCAGCTTGAACTTGGTCGGATTCTCTACCGGCAAGTCGCCGGGATTCTCCCCTTTGAGGATGCGATCGACATAGGAGGCGGAACGGCGAAAGACGTCGGCTGGATCGATGCCGTAGGACATCAACTCGCCACGGGTTGTAGAGATTTCATCGGGATAAACCGCCGGCACCCGATGCCGCGCCGCGGCGGCGACGATGGCGTCGCGGTGCACCGTAGTAAAAGCTTCCGGTATCACCAGCACGCCGCCGCGCTCGCCGCGCGCAAGCTTCATCGCAGCGTCAATGTTGGCATCGTTGCGGCAGACTGAGGAGCGGGCCGTCACGGCAAGCGAGCGAGCTGCGGGCTTGACAGTCTGTAAAATGAGATCGGCGAAAGGCTTGGAAGCAGGATTGTAGAGCAACGCAACGCTGGCAAGGCTCGGCTTGATTTGTTTGAGCAGCTCCACCCATTTGCTGGCGATCGGCGGGTCATAATCGCTAAAGCCGGTCATTTTGCCGCCGGGATGCGCAAGGTTATTGACGAAGCCCTGCCCGAGCGGGTCAGTGATCATGATGAAAACGGTCGGGATCGTGTTGGGCGAGCGCCGTAGTGCCGAAACCGCCGGGCTACTTTGCACGACCAACACGTCGGGGCGAAGCTCGACCAGTTCTGCGGCGTAGCTCTGATAAAGCTTCGGGTCGGCGCTCGCCCAGCGCCAATCAATCTGGACGTTTTGACCATCGATCCAGCCCAGCGCGGCGAGACTCTGCGGCAAGATCATAGCAAGCGATTGCCCAAGCGAATCGTTGGCGGCATAGCCGGCGAGTACGCCGAGGTGGCGCATGCCGGCGCCCTGCTGCGCCTGCGCAGCCAACGGCCACGCGGCGGCGCCGGCGACAAGGCCGACAAATTCCCGTCGCTTCATTTGCCCCTCAAATGCCGCCCCCGGCTGTTGCGGCTATGCCTCGGCGAAAATCCCATCCGGCATTTGCCTCAGCGTACGAACTTATAGCGAAATCGATGGCCGTCCGCCTCAACGAGCCCGGTGGTCGGATGCGGAAAATGGATCGGCAGCACAAAGCTGCCCGTTCCCGCGACCTTGCCGAGAAAGCGCCGGCGCGACCGCGCCGCCTCGTCGGCGTCCCAATCGAAGATCGTCGACCAGCCTGGCTCGCGACATTGCAGCGCGTGGTGCATGAGGTCGCCGATGACGACGGCGTGCTGTCCGCGCGAGCGGATATTGACGCAGCAATGGCAAGGGGAATGGCCCGGTGTCGGCGTCAGCCAGAACGTGTCGTCAAGCGCGAAATCATCGTCGACAAGAAGCGCCTGACCGGCCACGACCACCGGCTCGCAATTGAACCGCCAAACATTGCCGCCGCCGCCGGCCCTGGTTTCACCGCGCTTGGTCGATTCCTCCCACGCGGCATATTCGCGTTTGTGGAAGATGTATTTGGCTTTGGGAAAGGTCGGCACCCAGCGGCCATTACGCAGCACGGTGTTCCAGCCGGAATGATCGATGTGCAGATGCGTGCAAAAGACGTAATCGATGTCCTCGAAGCGCAAGCCTTCGGCGGCGAAGCCGTCGAGCCAAGGCTTTTTCGGAAAATCCATCGGTGGCGGATAGCCCTTGTCCTCGCCGGTGCAGGTATCGATCAGAATTGTGTGTTTGGGGGTGCGCACGACGTAAGTCTGATAGGTGATCACCATTTTGCCCGACGTCGGATCGAACACTTCGCGATCGAGCTCGGCGAGATGGCGGCGGCCGATCTCAGGATCGTATTTCGGAAACATTTCCTCCGGTGTGCGCCACGGGCCGTCCCGCTCGATGATGCTGGTAATCGTAACGTCGCCAATCGCGCTTGTTCATTTCGTTCCTCTCCCATGCGCCGGTTTATCCCGGCTCGTGTCTTTGCCGCCAACACTATAGCGCTGCAAGGCATTACAGCGGTATCGAGGAACGCTGGCAAACAGAGGGGTGTGATGCGTTTCGCTCACGACATGATCGACGCTGAGAGCGGCGAGATTGTCGCAAGCCGCGAGCTGACCGCGGTGCATCTCGATAGTGCCGCGCGCAGGTCAATTGCGTTCGAGGACAAGGTCCCCGCGCTGGCGCAGAAGTTGATGGGTTAGATGCCCGTCCTTGCCGACGCCTCAATTTTTCATTGGGCACTGCTGATGGGCGTCGTCCTGCCAGTCCTTGGCGATTATCGCCTTGAGCGCGAGCTTCATGCCGCCGCGTCCGTCCTTCTCAACGTCGCTGATGTAAACGTTCTGGATCGGAAAGTGGTTGTTATTGAACCTGAACGGCCCACGGATCGAGTGGAAATCGGCCCTGCGCAACGCGGCGCGGAACGCATCCTTGTTCTCGACCTTGCCTTTCACCGCAGCGACGGCGCGATCGAGCAGCTTGAGTGCATCGTATTGCAGGGCGGCGAAGATGGTCGGCCGGCGGCCATATTTCTTGATGAACGCGGCGACGAATTTTCTGTTCGCCGGGTTGTCAAGATCGGCGCTCCAGCTCGTGCTC
>JBKPIZ010000089.1:0-2569 GCA_046730495.1 Pseudomonadota bacterium | reverse complement strand
GATCAAGGCTCGCGTGGCCGCCGATGAAGATATCCGGCGTCAACTGACTTCGGATGAACGCAGAACACTTGTTCGGCTCCTAAAGTTGATCGCCGAATTGGAGTTCTAAAATTCGACTGCCTTCGTCCATGCGGACGGATGGTCGACAAACCTAACCTTACAAGATTAGGGAAGAGTTGCCCGTCATCGAAGAACTCCAGAAATCCCTGCTCAACAGCTCTTTTTCTTGGAGAAGCGAGCGCTGCAACCTTTTCATTCCGATGATGTAAGCTGCCATGGCGATCTAGTGATGACAAGCGAGCTTAGAGGTTGGGGAAAACTCGGAATCACGTTGCGCGATGAGTTTTTAACCCCGCCACGGTATTACAAGTAAGGATCGACGCCGATCCGTCGGGATCGCTGGAATGGAGGAACACAGTGAATGAGTTCGGCAGCAATGTCGATGGTCATCGCCGCGAGCTGCTGGTCCATTGTTACCGCATGCTCGGCTCCTTGCCGGACGCCGAGGACGCGGTGCAGGAGACGTTGCTTCGCGCCTGGCGGTATCGCGACAGCCTGAAAGAAGGCGCGCCACTGCGTCCCTGGCTCTACCGCGTGGCGACGAACGCTTGCCTCGATGCGATTGCTCACGATAAGAGGCGCGCGGCCCTCGCTGCCAGCGCCGTGGCGGACGAGGGTGGGGCTGGAGTGCCGGAGGACGTCGTTTGGCTAGGGCCGATTCCGGACTCAGTGCTCGAGCCATCCACCCCTCCGGCGAGGACGCCGGAGGCGATGACGCTTACGCGCGAAAGCATCGAACTCGCATTTCTTACGGTGATCCAGCTGCTCACACCGCAGCAGCGGGCCGCTTTGATTCTGTGTGACGTGCTTGACTGGTCCGCCAAAGATGCCGCTGACCTGCTCGAGATCAGTGTTGCTGCCGCGAACAGCGCATTGCAGCGTGCGCGGACCAGGCTCCGCGAGCGTCTGCCGTCGCACAAACCGGCATGGCCCGCCAGCGCGGATGCCAGCGAGGCCGAGCGCGAGCTGGTGAAAAGATTCGTCGAGGCGACTGAAGCGGCGGACATTGGCGCTTTCGAATCGATCATTCGTGCGGACGCGACCTTCCGCATGCCTCCCGATCCGGACGTGGCCGCAGGCCGTGAAGCGATGTTCAAGGTATGGGTCGACGCGGGATTCGGCTCCGAACGATTTGGACGCCTCCGCTGCGTTGTGACCCACGCCAACCTGCAGCCAGCGGTCGCAGCTTACGTGTGCCGTCCCGGGGATTCCACTTTCCGGGCCATGGCGCTGGATGTTCTTCGAATCGAGGACGGCGTGATCACGGAGATCGTGGTGTTCCCGCCGGATACTTTCCCACTCTTCGGGCTTCCGCTATTGATGGACCCGGCGCCGGAGATGAACGCGAGTCATTGATCTAGTCGATGCCGATTTACTCGATGGTCGGCGAGGGGCGGTGGTTTTCCGCTACGCCCGGCTGTGACTGATCGACGTGAGGGGGATCGTGTGAATCGCTGGTGGCAGTATTTCTTTAGTTCACAAGCGCTGGAACCTAAAGGAGGTCAGGACAATCCATGAGAAAGCTAATCTACGCAATCAACATTACCCTGGATGGCTGCGTCGACCACGCCAAACAATTTGTCGATGAAGAACAACTTGAACATTTTACTCACCTCACGCGGGAGGCTGACCTGCAGGTTTTTGGGCGTAAGACCTATCAATTGATGGTTCCCTATTGGCCTAACGTGCTCAAGGACCAGTCTGCGACGAAAGCAGACACCGAATTTGCCCAGGCATTTGACTCCGTCCCCAAACTTGTTTTTTCACGGTCGTTAGAGCGGGCTGAAGATCGAGATACGAGAATTGTTCGTGGGAACATTCGCGACGAAATACTTAGATTGAAACAAGAACAAGGCAAAAATATTTTGGTCGGTGGGGTGGATGTTCCTTCACAACTGATCGACCTTGGTTTGGTGGATGAGTATCGTTTTGTCGTCGGGCCGATCATTGCAGGAGAAGGGAGACGGTTGCTGGAAGGTGTGAGCCTGCAGGAGAGATTGCAATTGAAACTGGTTGAGTCAAAGACTTTCAAATCAGGATGCGTTGCGCTTCGCTACTTGAAACAGTGACAGGAAGATCTGGGATCGCTCGGGTTGTCGGCAAACAAGAAAGTGACAATCGGTTCTACTTCCGGCTTGCCCGTGATGTTTCCGCAGTGGGCAACGGCAAACAGAGAAAGGCAAGGAGCGCTGACAGAGGGCCGCACGACTATTGCGGGAGACCCGTTTTATAGAGAATGGCTTTGTTGCGCGGGTCAGGGCTGTAGGGTCGTATACTGGAGCGCCTTTACATCGATAACTGCTTGCCTTTAACAGTGGAATCATTATTTCATCAACTTGCCTTTTTCATTCTGAGCTGCAAGCCCATCTCGTATTGCCGCTTCAAGCGTATCGATGTTTATATCCTTTAGAGCTTTAAACCGAATGCAATATCCGGTCACGCTCGCCTTGCCTAGTTTTTTTCCATACGTTTTGGCTAAGTACTTCTTATCTTTGAGACCAAGAATATA
>JBKPIZ010000088.1:0-11867 GCA_046730495.1 Pseudomonadota bacterium | reverse complement strand
CAGAAGCCCGTCCAGAACTTTTCTGTTGCTGACCTTCACCACATAGGCGCCGCGTGGAATGCCGAGCGCCTCCATGGTATCGGCGGCCATCATGCACAGTTCAGCGTCGGCGGCGGGTGATGACGAGCCGACCGTGTCGGCGTCGAACTGCATGAATTCGCGGAAACGGCCGGGGCCCGGCTTCTCGTTGCGAAAGACGGTGCCGACGCGGTAGCTGCGATAAGGCTTGGGCAGCGTGTCGAAATTCTCCGCCACATAGCGCGCGAGCGGCGCGGTGAGATCGTAGCGCAGCGACAGCCACTGCTCGTCGTCGTCCTGGAACGAGAACACGCCTTCGTTCGGCCGGTCCTGATCGGGCAGGAACTTGCCGAGCGCATCGGTGTATTCGATCGCCGGGGTCTCCGCCGGCTCGAACCCGTACAGCTCGTAGACCGCCCGGATCTTCTCGATCATCTGCCGCGTGGCCGCGATTTCGGCAGGGCTGCGATCGGCCAGCCCGCGCGGCAGGCGCGGCTTGAGCTTCGATTTGTCGGCTTTATCGGCCATTCGCTGGAGCCTAGCTGCAATTTCGCGGTCCTAGCAGTCGCATCACGCAGCGGCAAGCGATAGGGTGGCACTGCCCGCGCCTATGCCGGGCACGATGCCGGAGAGTGACATGGCTCATACAGACTTGGCCCATACAGACCTGGCCCATACAGACCTGACCCAGACGCGCCGTGCGACGGTGACCGCACCGAACGACCTCGAATCCTATTGGCTGCCGTTTACGCCTAATCGCAGCTTTAAGCGCTCGCCGCGCCTGATCGTGCGTGCCAAGGACATGCATTACTACAGCGCCGACAATCGCGCGCTGATCGACGGCACCGCCGGACTATGGTGCACCAATGCCGGCCATAACCGGGACCCAATCGTCGCGGCGATCAAGCGCGCCGCCGAAACGCTCGATTACTCACCGGCCTTTCAGTTTGCGCATCCGGCGGCATTCGAGCTCGCCGGCCGGGTTGCGGCGCTGGCGCCGGGCGACCTCAACCGCGTGTTCTTCTGCAATTCGGGATCGGAGGCGGTCGACACTGCGCTCAAAATCGCGCTCGCGTACCATAATGTGCGCGGGGAGGGCAGCCGCACCCGATTGATCGGCCGCGAGCGCGGCTATCATGGCGTCGGCTTCGGCGGCATCTCGGTCGGCGGCATCGTCAACAACCGCAAATTCTTCGGCTCGCTCCTGGCCGGCGTCGATCACCTGCCGGCAACCTATAGCCGCGAGCATCAGGCCTTCACCAAGGGCGAACCGCAATGGGGCGCGCATTTTGCCGACGAGCTCGAGCGGCTTGTCGCGTTGCACGACGCCGCCACGATCGCAGCCGTCATTGTCGAACCGATGGCCGGTTCGACCGGTGTGCTGCCGCCGCCGCAGGGATACCTGCAGCGGCTTCGCGCCATCTGCGATCGCCACGGGATTCTGTTGATTTTCGATGAGGTGATTACCGGTTTCGGGCGGCTCGGTTATGCTTTTGCCGCCGAGCGCTATGGCGTGGTGCCCGATCTGATCACCTTCGCGAAGGGAATCACTTCCGGTTCGGTGCCGATGGGAGGCGTGATTGCGCGCGACGGCATTTATCAGGCCTTCATGCGCGGACCGGAACATGTGATCGAACTGTTCCACGGCTATACTTATTCCGCGCATCCGCTCGCTTGTGCCGCCGGACTGGCCACGCTCGACCTTTACCGCGATGAAAAACTGTTTGCCCGCGCCAAGGCGCTTGAGCCGCGCTTCGCCGACGCGGCGATGACGCTGCGTGGGCTTCCCGGGGTGCTTGATATCCGCAGCGTCGGGCTTGCGGTTGGCATCGATCTCGCCTCGCGCGCCGGCGCGCCCGGCTTGCACGCCTATCAGGTGATGGAGCGCGCCTTCCAGGAAGAAGGCGTCATGGTCCGCGCCGCCGGCGATACCATTGCCTTGTCGCCGCCACTGATCGCGAGCGAAGCGCAGATCGACGAAATATTCGACAAGGTCGGCCGCGCGATCAAGGCGGTGGCTTAGAACTCCCTCTCCCATACACGGGGGAGGTAAGTTATCGCGGCTTCAAGATCGCCCAGCCGACATGCACTGTGCCGTCGCCGCGGCGCATCGGCAGATCGAACGGTGCGCCGAGTTGGGTATCAGGAGCAATCGCCGCAAACGCTGGTGGTACTTGGCGCGGATCGCTTTGCGTCCACACCAGCACCGCGCCTTTATCGCGCAGATTGTCGAGATCGATCCAAGGGGCGCGCGCCGGCGATCCGTCGATCAGCACCTGCGGCTGATCCGCCGAATAGTGCGCCAGGTTGCCGCCGTCCCACATCGATCCGATCACGTAGCGCAGCGGCGTGCCGGTGGCGTCGTGAAAACGCGCCGTCAACATTTCACCAAGCCTATCGCCCGGGAACAGGACGGCGCGATAGCGATGGTCGAGCGGCGGCAGCACCAGATAATTGACGATGAACGCCACCACAAAAATCGTAAATACGATCGCCCAAGCGCCGATAATTCGCGCAAGACGCGCCGTATCCAAGCTGACGCGCGCCGCCATCACCAGCCACAGCCCGAGAAACAGCCACAGCGGATAGCCCCACATCGCCACCGCGCCGCGGCCGGACACGGCCGTAAGCGCGATCATGGTCAGGGCCGGGCCGAAGGCGAACAGGGTTACGATGCGGCGATCGAACGGCTCGACCAAGCTTTTTTTCCCCTTAGCGGGCCAGAACATTGCCGCGGCGATGAGAAATGATGGCAGCAGAAAAAAGATCTGACCGCCAAGGAAAACGGCTGGATGGAGCATGTGGTCGAACCAGCCGCGAACCGGCGTTGCACGATGACTGGCGTAAGCAAAGGGGAGAAAATCGCTCTGATACAGCCAGACGATGTGAGGTGCTGCGACTGCTAGCGCGACGCAAAGCGCGAGCCATGGCCCCGGCGTTGCGAAAGCGCGGCGTGCCTCGCGGTCGAACAGCATGAACAAGGCGTACGGCACCGCCAGCACGACGACGAAATATTTCGCCCATAGTGCGCCGCCCATGGCCAAGCCGAGCAAGCACCAGTTGCCGAGGCCGCCGCGCCTGAGCGCGGCATGAAAGGCGTAACCGGCGAGCGCCCAAAACGGCAGTTGAATGACGTCGTGGTTGAATTTCACCGCTGTGTACTGGAAATAATGCAGTCCATCGGTGATCAGCACCGCGATCAGCGCGCCGGTCGCGCCGACGAGCGGTCGCGCCAAGGCGAACACGAGCGCGAAAGCGACAACCACCGTCACCTGTGCGGTCGCGTAATAGGCGATGTCGGCGCCAAAGGTGCGATGCACGGCTTCGATCAGCCACCAGGGCAAAGGCGGCAGCTTGTCGTAACCAAGCTGCCATTCGCGGCCGTAAACGAGCGCCTCGATGAGGTCGAGCGGCAGGTTGGCATAGAGCAACGCCGGCAACGCCGTCCAAACCACGAAATGCAAGGCCAAGAAGCCGCCAAAAGCGGCCTCTGGGCGGCGCTCGATCCAGCGGATCAAGCCGGCGGCGCGCGCCGAAGCCGGCGCGGTGGCGGCAAGATTTTCGGGCATCTCGTTAATCGCTCGTCAGATTTTCCCTTATAAAAGCGCGGCCCTGCCTTCGCTACGTTTAGCATGCGCAATATCGGAACTTGCAGGCTGCCTTGCGTTTGTGAACACTGGTAGCATTCGGCGAGGTTCAGGAAGAGGCTTGTCGGTCACATGGTGCGCATTAGCGCCTTCTTAATCGCCGCCTGCATGGTGCTGATCGCCACCTTGCTCGGCGTGGTAGTTTATGCGCGCTTCGGCCTGACCGGCGCGGAATCGGCGCTGGCCGGGCTCGGAGCGCTCACCGCATTCGCGGTCTATTACGCCGTCGCCGCCCGCAGGCGTGATCGGCTTGAAACCAGCAATCAGCTTGCCAAGCTCGCCCGTGGCGCGGGCGATCTGGCGAGGCAGCTCGCCGAGTTCGGCCGCCGTTTGAATGCAATCGAGGACAAAGTCGAATCCGCGGGCGAACGCGCGGTGGCGATTTCGCAGCCGCTGACGGAGGAAGTCGAACGGCTCACGGGCGCGGTCAAGTCGCTTTCGGGTTCAGTGTCTGCGCATGAGGCGGCGCTTTCCGAGCAGGCGAGAAAGCGCGAAGTTGAAGTCGAAGTGCTCCCGAGCATTGTCAGCGTTGAACGGCTGGCGAATGCGCCCGCCATCGCGCGTCTGCAATTTGCTCCTTCGGCTTCGCGGCCGCTTCCGACCAACGGCAAGACCGCGGCGTTCGCGCGCTCCGATCGCGACGGCGTTCCAGGAGCGCTGCGAAAGGCAATCGCTGCAGGCGAGATCGAACTTCACTTGCAACCTGTTGTCGCACTGCCACAGCGTAAGCTCCGTTATTACGAGGCGCTGGCGCGACTGAAAACAGATGCCGGCGAACTCGTCGCCGCAGGCGAGTTCTTATCCGATGCCGACGCCGCGGCCTTGATGCCTAAAATCGACTACCTTGCCGCGGCGCGCAGCGTGCAGATCGTGCGCCGCCTGCTATTGCAAAAACGCGAGGTCGGCCTGTTCTGCAATCTGAGCGCCGCGACGCTCGCCGATCCTGGCTTCTCGAAATTTCTTGAACTGACCGATGCCAATCGCGCCATTGCCGCCGCGCTGGTGTTTGAATTCGCTCAAAGCGCCGTTCGCGCCATGGGAGCAATCGAGCACGCCAGTCTCGCCGCACTGGCTGAACGCGGCTTTCGCTTTTCGATGGACAATCTCACCGATCTTCGTGTCAATGCCCGCGAGTTGAACGACCATGGTTTCCGTTTCGTCAAGGTGCCGGCGGCGCTTCTGTTCAATCGGCTCGGGGCGGTGGCGGCCGACATTCGTCCCGCCGACTTTTCAGAGCAGCTCGGCCGCTTCGGCATCGATCTGATCGCCGATCGGATCGAAAATGAGAACACAGTGATTGATCTTCTCGATTACGACGTTCGGTTCGGCCAAGGCGTTTTGTTCTCGCCGCCCCGGCCGCTGCGCACGGGCGCGTTGGAAGGCGCGGACGTCAAAGCGGACGAGCAGGATGCAACAAATGGTGCCGAGGCGGCTCCCGCCGCCAGTTTTACCCCGCTCGCTCGCGCCGGCATGGGGCACAACTAAAGCCCGGATCATGCAACTAGACCAGCACACATTGGTTCGCTTCACGGGCAAGGCCGCGTAGATTAACCGCCGTGGCCGACTTTATCGAACGATTTGCGCCGCTGGCGCGCAACTATGACGTGCTGTTGTGCGACGTCTGGGGCGTTGTGCACAACGGGCTCGCGGCGTTTCCGGCTGCATGCGAGGCTTTGATGCGCTTTCGCGCCGGCGGCGGAGCGGCGATCCTTATTACCAATGCGCCGCGTTCAGGCGAGGCGGTCGCGCGCATTCTCGACCGCCTGAAAGTCCCGCGGGAAGCCTATGACGCGATCACGAGTTCGGGCGACGTGACCCGCGGCATTGTCAAAACTCGGCTGCCTGAGAGCGTTTTTCACCTCGGCCCAGAGCGCGATCTGTCGATCTTCGGGGGACTTAACGTGCGCTTCGCTCCGGCCGAAACCGCCGACTACGTCGTGTGCTCAGGTCTATTCGACGACACGACCGAGACGCCGGAAAGCTATCGCGATCTGCTGGCGGCGCTGCACGCGCGATCGCTGCTCATGGTTTGCGCCAATCCTGACATTGTCGTCGAACGCGGCGACACGCTCGTCTACTGCGCCGGGGCGCTGGCTGAGGCCTATGCCGCGCGCGGCGGCAAGGTGCTCTATTGCGGCAAACCGCACGCGCCGATCTACGAGCTGGCGCTCGCTACGGCCGCTGCGCAGCGCGGCGGCAAAGCTCCGCGCCCGCAGCGTGTCCTGGCAATCGGCGATTCGGTACGGACCGATCTCAAAGGCGCAGCCGCGCTGGGCCTGGATTGCATGTTTATCACTTCGGGCATTCACGCTGAAGAATACGGTTCGCGCGAGGCGCCGGATCTGGCGGCCCTTAATGCGATGTTCGCCGCCGCTGGCGTCATGCCGCGCGGCGTGATGCGCGAACTGGTCTGGTGAGACGCTAATGGCCGTGCGAAACTTTCAAGTGGTGCACGATTTTGCGCCTGGCGAGGCGCTCCGCGGCGCAACCGTCGCCATCGGTAATTTCGATGGGGTGCATCGCGGCCACAAGGCGGTGATCGCAGCGGCCTTGGCGCGGGGACGCGCGCTCGGCAAGCGTTCCGCTGCGCTTACCTTCGAGCCGCATCCGCGCGCCTTCTTCAATCCCGATGAACCGCTGTTCCGGCTCACTCCCGAAGCCGCCAAATTGCGCTTGCTCGCCGCCGCCGGGCTCGACGGCGCGATTGTGCTGACCTTCAACGCCGAGCTTGCCAAACTGAGCGCTGAAGATTTCGTCCAGCGCGTTCTTGTCGATCGCTTCGCCATCAGCGGCGCGGCCATCGGCTTCAACTTTCATTTCGGCGCCAATCGCGCCGGCTCGCCCGATTTTCTCCAGGCACAAGGCAAGCAGCACGGCTTTACCGTCGATATCGTTCCACCGTTGTTGGACGGCGGCCGTCCGGTGTCGTCGGGGCCGATCAGGGCGGCACTTGCCGCCGGACGGCTCGACGATGCGGCTGAGTTCCTGGGCTATCCCTGGTTTGTTTCCGGAACCGTCATCCATGGCGACAAGCGTGGGCGTGAGCTCGGATTTCCGACCGCCAATCTGCGGCTCGATCCGGCTTGCGCGCTCCATCACGGCATCTATGCCGTGCGCGCCACGATCGCGGGGCGGCGCTACGACGGCGTGGCGAATTTCGGCCGGCGGCCGATGTTCGATACCGGTGCGGTGCTTCTGGAGATTTTTTTGTTTGATTTTACCGGCGATCTCTACGGTGCCGACATCGATGTCGCCTTCATAGCCTGGCTGCGCGATGAAGCGATGTTCGCATCTGCCGACGATCTGATGCGCCAGATGAAGGAAGATAGCCGGCTCGCCCGCGAAGCTTTGACCCGCGCCGGCGACGCGTTCCCGCCGATCTGACTGTCGTCGATCTAAAACTGCTGCCGCTCGGATTTGTCGCGGGATTCGCGCGCCCATTGCGCGGCGAGGAAAGCCAGCAACGCCACCGGTACGATGCGCTGCCAGCCGATGGTGCGGCCGGCTTCGACCGCGGCGCCGAGAACTTTCGGATCAAACAGCCAGGACGGAGAATGGGCTCGCGCCGCTCGCGCGAGAATAGCGCGCTCGCGGACGCGACGGCGCGCGGCGGCGCAGACGATTGCCGCGATAATTGCAATGACGACGAATACGCCGGCCATAATCAGGCCGGCGAACACCGTGCCGAACTGAACCCCGAGCCAGGCAAAGGCGGCCACGCAGAGAAATGCGAAGGCGGATAGCAACGCGGCTACAATAACGCTCGCCGAGACGACGGCTGCAGTGCTCAGCCCGCTTCGCGCCTGAACGAATAATGTGATTTCACGCGTCACGGTTTTGAACATCCCGCACGCTCCGTTAAACGCCGCGCCATCTACTTCGCATCGGCTGCGCCGAACTGCCCGCGGCAGAAAAGCGGGCCGATGCCAAAATCCTGATCCGCCAAATCAGCCTCGCCGCGTTTTCAGCGATGGCTATCGTCGCCAAGTCCTATCGTCGCCACGTCGCGCCGAACAGAAAACCCAGTCCGACTGCGATCGCGAGCGTCGTATAGGGCCGATCCTTGATCGATTCATCGATCGCTTCGACAAATTTGTCGGAAACCTCGCGCATGGCATCAACCGCCTCGCGGCTCTTGTCCTGCGCGTCGGACATGACGCCGTCAACGCCCGATCTTGCTCGCTGCCATGCCGCGGTGCCTCGATTGGAAACGATGTCGGCCACCTGTTGGGCGAGACGGCTGAAATCCTCGCGCAGCGTTTGCAGATCCTTCTGCAAGTCGCCGGAAGCTTCGCCGGCGGCTCGGCCCATATCGCGCACGCCTTCGCGTGCTTCGCTGCTCGCGTCACGCATGTTGCTGGAAACCGTTGAGGCGTTGCCCATGCTGTTACTCCGTGAATGTAAAACTGCGGATTAATCAAGATAATACCTTCGACGCAGCAAAAGTTCCATTTACTCGGGCAACCGGTCGTCGTCCGCCGGAAACAAGTGGCTCACAACCACAAGGCCGATGATGGACAGTGGCGCGGCGAGCAACGCTCCCATCGGGCCCCACATCCATGTCCAAAACGCCAAGGCTAAAAAGAGCACAAGCGGATTGAGCGTGAGCTGTCGCCCGACAAGCGTCGGCGTGATGAGGTGGCCTTCGAGCGTCGCGAGTGCGACCAGGCCGAGCGGCGCGATCAGCGCATGCGTGAGCGAAGGAAAGGTGACGAGTCCGACACCAAACAGGACGACGACCATCAGGGCCGGCCCGATATAGGGCACGTAATTGAACAGGCCTGCCAGAAGACCGAAGATCAAAGGATTGGGAAAGCCGATCAGCCAGGCGCCAAGCGAGACAATGATGGCGATGCCGATGTTGACGATCGTCACCACGGTGAGATAGGCGGCAAGATTGCGCTCGATGTCGCGCATGATCTTCAAGAACCGCAGCTTGGTATCGCGATTGCCGAACAGGGCGACGAACTGATTCCGGAGTTCGATCTCGCCGACGAGGAAGAACAATAAAGTGGTGAAGAACAGGACCAGTTCTCCCGCTGCCGGGGTGACGAACGCCACTACCGGCAGCACAACGTTCGAAGCCGGCATATTCACGTTCACCCCGGTATTGTCGCCGAACAACGAAGTCTGCAATTCGTGCAAAGCAGCAAGCGGCCGATCGAGCACGGCAAGCTTGTCTTTGATGCTGAGGCCGATCTCCGGGGCCCGGCCGATCCATTCGCTGACCGGGTGCGCGAGCGCCATAGCCAAGAGGCTAAGGGCACCGAACCCGAACAGCAGGATCACGATCGCCGTGACCCATGTGGGAATGCCGCGCCGTTTGGCGGCCTTGATCAGCGGAGCGAGCGTCAGCGCCAGCACGGCCGCGGCCATGATCGGCAGCAATATGGGCCGGCCGACATAAAGAAAGGCGCCGAACAGCAGTAGAAAAATGCCGATGAGCGCCCCACGACCGGCCGACGCCCACATAGTATTGACGCTAGCGACGGGCAGGGGATCGCTGGTAGTGAACTCGTGGCGGGCCTCATGATCGGCCCGAATCTCGTCCAAGAACGGCTCCCGCTCCCGCAAGCCTGCCTCAATCTCGCGGACTTAACGCCAGCGCGGAGCGCTCGGTTCCTCGCCACGCATAAAGGCCCCGGTGCAGACCCTTTCCGCACCGCACCCGGCTTGTTAGAAGGCGCAACCGAGACCAGAAGCTCGACCATGACCGAACCGAAAGCGCGCGATTACAGCGAGACGCTGTTTCTCCCCAAAACCGGTTTTCCGATGCGCGCCGGGCTGCCGCAAAAGGAGCCCGAGATTCTCGCGCGCTGGCAAAAGCTCGACCTATACGCGCGGCTGCGCGCCGCGGCGGCCGGGCGGCCGCGCTTTATCCTTCATGACGGTCCGCCTTACGCCAACGGCAACATCCATATTGGCCACGCGCTCAACAAGATCCTCAAGGACGTGGTGACGCGCAGCCAACAGATGCTCGGCTTCGATTCCAACTATGTGCCGGGCTGGGATTGCCACGGTCTGCCGATCGAATGGAAAATCGAGGAAGAGAATTATCGCGCCAAGGGCAAAGCGAAGCCCGACCTTTCCGATCCCGCGGCTTTGGTTGAATTCCGCCGCGAGTGCCGACAATTCGCCGAACACTGGATCAAGGTGCAGCGCGAAGAATTCGAGCGGCTCGGCGTTGTTGGCGATTGGGCGCATCCCTACACGACGATGGACAATTTCGCCGAAGCGCAGATCGCGCGCGAGCTGATGAAATTCGCCGCCAACGGCACGCTCTATCGCGGCTCGAAGCCGGTGATGTGGTCGGTGGTGGAGAAGACTGCTCTCGCCGAAGCGGAGGTCGAATACGAAGACTATGTGTCCGACCAGGTCTGGGTGAAGTTTCCGCTGCGGAGCGGACCGTCACGTTCTTCGCCCGACCTCAAAGGAGCTTCAGTTTTAATCTGGACGACGACGCCGTGGACAATTCCTGGCAATCGCGCCGTCAGCTTTTCGCCGAAAATCGAGTACGGACTTTATCAGGTGGTGGATGCGCCCTCGGACAACTGGGCCAAGGTTGGCGACCGCTTCGTGTTGGCAGACAAGCTCGCTGTCGAGGTGTTTCGACAGGCACGCGTCACCGCATTCAAGCAGTTGGCGCCGATCGCGACCGAACAGTTATCGGGCCTGGTGTGCGATCATCCGCTCAAAAGTCTGGGCGGCTATGACTTTGCAGTGCCGCTTCTTGCCGGCGATCACGTTACTGAGGACACCGGCACCGGCTTCGTGCATACCGCGCCGGGGCATGGCCGCGACGACTTTGACGTGTGGACCGCCAATGCCGCCAAGCTTTCCGCACAGGGCATCAACACGACCATCCCTTACACCGTCGATGCCGACGGCCGCTTCACCGAGCAAGCGCCGGGCTTTGCCGGCAAGCGGGTCCTGACTGAGACCGGACAGCGCGGCGATGCCAATGAGGCGGTCATCAAGGCTCTCATCGCAGCCAGCATGCTGATCGCGCGCGGCCGGCTCAAACATCAATATCCGCATTCGTGGCGGTCGAAGAAGCCGATCATCTTTCGCAATACGCCGCAATGGTTCATTGCGATGGATAAGGATATCGATCGCCATGGCGACACACTGCGCCATCGGGCGCTATCCGCGATCAAGGTGACACGCTGGGTGCCGGCGCAAGGCGAGAACCGCATCACCGGCATGATCGAAGGCCGACCCGATTGGGTGATCTCGCGCCAGCGCGCCTGGGGCGTGCCGATCACGCTTTTCATCAAGGAAAAGCCCGACGGTTCGGTCGACATTCTCGGCGATCCCGACGTGAATGTGCGGATCATCGAGGCTTTCGAGCAAGAAGGTGCGGACGCTTGGTATAAGCCCGGCGCACGCGAGCGCTTTCTCGGCAATCGCGCCGGCGAGGGCTGGCAGAAGGTCGACGACATTCTCGATGTCTGGTTCGATTCCGGCTCGACGCACGCGTTTGTGCTTGAGGATCCGCAGCATTTTCCGGCGCTCGCCCATATCAAACGCAAGGTGGATGGCGGCGGCGAGGCAGTGATGTACCTGGAGGGCTCGGACCAGCATCGCGGCTGGTTTCAATCGTCGCTGCTCGAAAGCTGCGGTACGCGCGGTCGCGCGCCGTTCGATATCGTGCTTACCCACGGCTTCGTGCTCGACGAGGACGGCCGCAAAATGTCGAAGTCGCTGGGCAATGTCACTGCGCCGCAAGACGTGATGCACGACGCCGGCGCCGACATTCTGCGCATGTGGGTCTGCGCCGCCGATTATGCCGATGACCTGCGCATCGGTCCGGAAATCCTGAAAATGACGGTCGACACCTATCGCAAGCTGCGCAACACGCTGCGCTGGATGCTCGGCAATCTGGCGCATTTTCATGCCGCTGACCGCGTCGCGCCCGAGGCCATGCCTGAACTCGAAAGGTTGATGCTGCACCGGCTGGTCGAGCTCGATCAGCTTGTCCGTGCCGCCTATGCGGATTTCGACTACAAGCGGATTTTTGCCGCGCTCAATGCGTTTATGACCGCCGATCTCTCGGCGTTCTACTTCGATATTCGCAAAGACGCACTTTATTGCGATCCTTATTCGTCGGTTACGCGCAAATCATGCCTCACCGTGCTCGATCATCTGTTCCGCACGACGGTACGCTGGCTGGCGCCAATGCTTTGTTTCACGGCGGAGGAA
>JBKPIZ010000087.1:0-2021 GCA_046730495.1 Pseudomonadota bacterium | reverse complement strand
GGCAAGCGCGCCGAACGGCGAGACCGAACTCGAAGTCTTCACCACCCGGCCGGACACGTTGTTCGGCGCCAAGTTCATGGCGCTGGCGCCGGATCATCCGCTCGCCGCGGCGGCGGCGAAGACCAATCCGGCGCTCGCGGACTTCATCGCGCAGTGCCGCCACCGCGGCACCGCGGCGGCCGAGATCGAAACGGCCGAGAAGCTCGGCTTCGACACCGGCATTCGCGCGTGCCATCCGTTCGACGCGGCGTGGAAGCTGCCGGTCTATGTCGCCAATTTCATCGTCATGGAATACGGCACCGGCGCGATTTTCGGCTGCCCGGCGCACGACCAGCGCGACCTTGATTTCGTCAACAAATATGGGCTCGGCAATGTGCCGGTGGTGTGCCCGCCGGGCGTCGATCCGAAGACTTTCGTCATCACCGACACCGCCTATGACGGCGACGGCACGATGATCAATTCGCGTTTTCTCGACGGCATGACCAGTACGGCGGCCAAGGAAGAAGTCGCGCGCCGCCTCGAGCGCGAACGCCGCAACAATCGCCCGGTGGCGGAGCGCCAGGTCAATTACCGGCTGCGCGATTGGGGCATTTCGCGGCAGCGCTATTGGGGCTGCCCGATCCCGATCATCCATTGCGAGCGTTGCGGCGCCGTCCCGGTGCCGGAAAAAGATCTGCCGGTGACACTGCCGGAAGACGTCACCTTCGATCGGCCCGGCAATCCGCTCGACCACCATCCGACCTGGAAGCACGTTGCCTGCCCGCAGTGCCACGGCCCGGCGCGGCGCGAAACCGACACGATGGATACGTTCGTCGATTCGTCGTGGTATTTCGAGCGCTTCACCGATCCCTGGATCGCGACCGCGCCGACCGATCGGCCGATGGTCGATGCCTGGATGCCAGTCGACCAATATATCGGCGGCATCGAGCACGCGATTCTGCATCTGCTCTACAGCCGCTTCTTCACCCGCGCCATGCGCGAGACCGGTCATATCGGGCTCGACGAACCGTTCGCCGGATTATTCACGCAGGGCATGGTCGTGCACGAGACCTATCGCCGGGGGAACGGCGAATGGGCGGCGCCGGCGGAAGTGAAAGTGGAAACCGACGGCGAGGCGCGCCGCGCCGTTTTGGCCGCGACCGGAGAAGCGGTCGAGATCGGTCCGATCGAGAAAATGTCGAAGTCGAAGCGCAACACCGTCGATCCCGATGATATCATCGAGACCTACGGCGCCGACGTTGCGCGCTGGTTCATGCTGTCGGATTCGCCGCCCGAGCGCGACGTCAATTGGACCGAGAAAGGCGTCCAAGGCGCCTGGCGCTTCGCCCAGCGGCTGTGGCGGCTCATCGGCGAGGCGGCGGAATTGGCGCAAACTGCGCCGGCCGAACGGCCGGCCCACTTCTCGGATCAAGCCTTGACCTTGCGCAAGGCGGCGCATCGGGCGCTCTCCCGCGTCACAGATGACATCGAAAAGCTGCACTTTAATGTTTGTGTCGCGTACATCTACGAATTCGCCAATGTACTCAATACGATAATCGGGGATATCGGGGCGCAAACGGGGGCGCCAAACGGGGGGCAAACAGCGGGTAAACCGGGGCCGGAAGCGGCCGGCGCGGCGCCGCCGGATTTGCGCTGGGCGCTGCGCGAAGCGGTTAACATTCTCGTGCAATTATTCCATCCGATGATGCCGCATCTCGCCGAAGAATGCTGGGCGCTGCTCGGCCATAAGACGCTGGTGGCGCAAGCGCCGTGGCCCGCGCTTGAGCGCGCGCTCTTGGTCGAGGAGACGCTGACGCTTGCGGTTCAGATCAACGGCAAGAAACGCGCCGACGTCACGGTGGCGCGCGATGCCGCCAATACCGAGATCGAGGCTGCGGTTCTGGCGCTCGATGCGGTACAAAAAGCGCTGGACGGCAAGCGGCCAAAGAAACTGATCATCGTGCCGGGACGGATCGTCAATGTGGTGGTGTGACAACCGCAAGCGCATGCGCGCGACCGCGCGGCTCGCCGTGGTACGGTTC
>JBKPIZ010000086.1:0-5261 GCA_046730495.1 Pseudomonadota bacterium | reverse complement strand
CGTCCGATCAGCGGCCGAACTCCTCCCAAGGCCGCCCTTATGTCGCGAAAACCTTAGCCTTGGATAAGCAAGGTGACGATCAGCGCGGTTAGAGCAAACACGACCAGAGCGCCACCGAGTATCGCCACCAGCCAAATGGGCCAGACACGATCGCGCTGGACCACTTGAAAGGTTACATCGGGGAAGTTCCGCCTCGCCATTGGATCTCGCGCAAACGATTGAGGTTGGCATCCGCTTCGGAACGGAGCTCCGTTGCCCTGCATACGGCCGAGTACAGGCCGCCGTTCACGTTGACGCCCACTCTGCCGCAAAGGTGTTGCGAGCTCACTTCTGCAACGTCAAAAAGTCAAGCTCAGCTGCGGAAGACCAACAGCAATGTTTGCGACCCATTCGAGTGCGTGCGAAAAATAGCGGTCGGCGCGGAGAACGTTGCCGCATGGCCGTGACGGAGATTTTGATGAACACCTATAGAATTGCCGCCATTCCAGGCGACGGTATCGGGGCGGAGGTCGTATCGGCCGGCGTCGAGGTGCTACAGGCGCTGGCCAAACGCGAGGGCCGCTTCCAATTCAAGATCGACCATTTTGACTGGGGCGGCGAGTACTACAAGAAAAACGGCCGCATGATGCCGGAGAACGGCCGCAGTCTCATCCGCAATCACGACGCGATCCTGTTCGGCTCGGCCGGTCATCCGGAAATCCCCGACCACATCACGTTATGGGGTTTGCGGCTTGCGATCTGCCAACCGTTCGATCAATACGCCAACGTCCGCCCGACGCGGGTACTTCCCGGCATAACGAGCCCGTTGCGCAGCGTGAAAGACAAGGAATTGGACTGGGTGATCGTGCGCGAAAACTCCGAGGGCGAATACGCGGGCGTCGGTGGGCGCGTCCATCAAGGTTCGCCGTTGGAGGCGGCCACCGACGTTGCGATGTTCACCCGCGCCGGCGTCGAACGCATCATGCGCTTCGCCTTCCGGCTTGCGCAATCGCGGCCGCGCAAGCTTCTCACTGTGGTCACCAAGTCAAACGCACAACGCCACGCCATGGTGATGTGGGATGAGAGACGCGGCCGAGATCGCTTCCGAGTTCAAGGATGTGACATGGGACAAGATGCTGGTCGATGCCATGACAATGCGCATGGTCATGAGGCCGCAGACGATCGATACCGTCGTGGCGACGAATCTGCATGCCGATATTCTGTCCGATCTCGCCGCGGCGCTGGCCGGCTCGCTCGGTATCGCACCGACCGCCAATCTCAACCCCGAGCGCAAATTTCCCTCGATGTTCGAACCGATCCACGGCTCGGCTTTCGACATCATGGGTAAAGGCATCGCCAACCCGATCGGCACGTTCTGGTCAGCGGTGATGATGCTCGAGCACCTGGGCGAAAAACCCGCCGGCGATCGGCTGATGCGGGCCATCGAACGCGTCACCGCCGATCGCCGCTTTCACACTCCCGATCTCGGCGGCAAAGCCAAGACTGCAGAGGTGACCGCGACGGTCATTGACACCATCCATGGCGCCAATGAGTGACCGCTGCAATCTCGCAATCACTCACTGCATTTCCTTTATCTTTGCAATAATCCAGTCGTGATAGTAGTCGACACGCGTGGCTTCGAAGGCGTTGGCACCGATGTCACGGCCACACGGCGCATTTTTACTGCTCGGCCTGGTGACCGGATATTGTGAGACCAACCCAACCAGGATCGGATGACCGTCCTTAAGCTCGATTGTGTCGGGCATCTTGTCGGGATTTTGATCGTATTCAATCCCATCCGATTTTGCCAGGAAGACACCCGATCCTGAATCGCCATGGCATTCAGACACGTTTTTGTTGAACGCGGCGGTGATAATCGCCATTTGCCGCACGGGATGCAAAAGCTCAGGTGGTTTACCCACAACGACGCGTTTCAACGGCCCGTATCGGCCGATAAGCGCTCTTTGCAGCTTGCCGAATGAGCCGTCGACAGCGGCGCCATACACATAGAACCAGATGGAATTCCCATTCCCGTCCAGCGCCGTGTATTCGTTGTCGATTTCCGGGACGAAAGCGCTCATTGCTCCGGGCGGGTGCGGACGATCGATTTTTAAAACCGCGATATCTTCATGATTGATCGGGAAATTGTTGAAATCGCCCGGCCGTGCGGACGGATAGGATGCACGCTCTTGATTGAGAAGATTTTCATGAAGCGTGAACCTCTCAACCCTTCTTGTATCGCGTTTTGACCGTTCGCTACCCCAATAGAGAATCTCAATCCGCTTCGCCGATTTTACGACGTTTCCTCTGCCGTCGGTGAAACAGTGAGCCGCGGTCAGGACATAAAGGTCTGAAACGACCACGCCGCCGCAGAACGGCTTGCCGCGATAATACAAAACGACCGAGGCCTTGGCGCCGACGTCATCTGCGCCGACATTCTTGCCGCCCGTCAATGATCGTGCCGAGTCGCGGGCGATGAGCAGAAGGCAAGATGCGAGCACCACCGTCGCTGCGGACAGGATTGCTTGTCGCCCAGTCGTTTTTAGCGGCTTAGAGCCTGAAGACCGACTCGGCATTGGTCTGGAAAAACGCTTTCTTGTCCGCATCGGTGAGCGGCATGCGTTCCATGGCTGTCACTTCTTCGCGCACATATTGATAAGGATAGTCCATGGCGTAGAGCACGCGATCGGCGCCAACGACGGAGCGGGTAAACATGATCGCCGGCTCCCAAGCCATGCCGCTGGTGGTGTAGTAGACGTTCTCGCGCATGTAATCGCTGATTTTCCGTTTGAGCGGCTTGAGACATTCATAGCGCTTGGTCGAGACCTGGGCCCGATGCATGAAATCAAGCCGGAACTGCCAGAACGGCAATCCCTCGCCGAGATGACCAAACACCATTTGCAATTTTGGGAACCGGTCGAAGACGCCGCTGGCGATGATCGTCAACAAATGCATGCCGCATTCAACGGCAAATCCGTAAATCGCCCCGTCAAGACCGCGTGCCAACAGCGGTCCGATCATATCGCGCGGCGGTGTATTGGGATGAATATAGATCGGAACGTCCAATGCCTCGGCGGCCTCGAAGATCGGCCAGAATTTCTGATCGTCAAGATATTCGCCCTGGGTGTGGGAATTGACGACGGCGCCTTTGAGCGTGAGCCGTGTGATCGCGCGTTCGAGCTCCTTCGCCGCCGCATGCGGCGCCTGCGGCGCAATGGCCGCGAGCGCCGCAAAGCGGTCCGGATGCTCGCGCACGGCTTGGCTCACCTGATCGTTGCTTGCTGCCGCAAGCGCGATCGCGGTTTCAGTATCGAGCAACTGCACTCCCGGCGTGGTGAGGAGAAGGAGCTGCATGTCTATTCCGGCGGCATCCATATCGGCGATGCGCCGTTCGCCGATGTCCAGCATGCGCTCGCGCACGGCAATACAGCGCTCGCTCATTCCGAGCCCATAATGCCGCCACAGACTTTCGAAGCCGGGATCATTCGACGAGCCGTCTTTGAGCATTTTTTGATAAAGCGCGAGGAGTTCAGGGCTGATCCAAGCTTCTTCGGTGGCAATGCGCCGATACGGCCTTCCCCCGCTGCCGCTTGCAGTCATAAGAGCCTCTCGCGCTGCCGCCGGCTATCTCGTCGCGTGGCAAACTTAGCACAGCGAGGGGCGATCACGTCAGATTGTAGAACCCCCGCCATTGGCGGTCACACTCGCACTGTTATTTGCATCAATCGCGCGCAAGATTGATCGCATTCAATGGCGCACTACTGGCAACAATCTGCGATCGCGCCGAAACCGCTTCCGCGTCCAGACCCGAGACTTTATTGGATAGCCAATCTCTTTCTCTTTCGATCGTCAGTTAATTATCTGTGTTCGCGCCGCCGTCGCGCAGAAATTCCGTGAGCGGAATTCACCGGTCGATCTCTCGTGCTTGCAATCAGAATCGGTTCGCGCGATCCGCCGACAATGAGCATGGTGTGAATCACGCTCACGCCAAATCCAACGAAAATTTTGGAGAACACATTAGGTCGGACGCAAGAAGCGCCGTCGATTATGCCGGCGCGCGGCAAGCAGTCGCGTCGCTCGCGGCAGCGCGCCGCACCGCTGGGTATAGGCGATAATTGAGGGAGCTAAGGATGAAAACCGTCACTCGTTTTTTCAAAGACGAATCCGGCGTCACCGCCATCGAATATGGTTTGATTGCCGCGCTGATTTCAGTCGTGTGCATCACTGCGATGACCTTTGCCGGCAAGCAATTGCTGGCCGTCTACGATCAGATTGGCACCGCACTCCAGACTGCTCTCCAGTCCGACGCAGCATCGAACGTCGCGACTACGCCTTACGGTCAGACCGCCAACTGGTACTTGGCTGCCTACCGTAAGGCGATCCTTTTCTGGTACGGTCAAGCCTGCGCCCATCGAAACTACACTGCGCGAGAAGAACGCCGAACTACAAATATTGTTCGATCGGATCGTCGCCGACGGTCACGTAAACCAGCGCGCCATCCTGAAGCCGCCTCACGAGTTGGTTGTTTTCGACCGGATCGACGGTGATACAGCCGTTGCTCCTGCCGAGCATGCCATTATTTTTCGCGCGAAAAGCCGCGGTCGTGTACCAGTTCGGGTGCAGGATCCATTTAAACGGCGGCGTGTGGTTGATGTAGCTGTTGTAGGAGGTGACGCCCTCGAGCACGACAACGATCATGTTTGGGTAAACGGTGCCGTCATAGCGGTCCACGATGGTCTTGTAATGATCCATGACTTCGGAATGCGCGGTCTTGAGCGGGCCCAGCGGCACCATGTCCAAGTCTTTTTGGAAGCCTTTAAATTTGACGGCTTTTGCGTTCGGTCCATTGGTCCTTCCATGCGCCGCATAATGCGCGGTCACCTCGCCCGATTTGAGATCCAAAAGATAGAATCGATGTTCGCCGATGGCTGAGAGATGTCGAAAACCGCGAGCGTGTCTTTCTTCGGAAAGATCGACTGACGCGAGATCGCAATAGCGCGCTCTAGTGCAGCCATGGGGGCACCGAGAGCTTGCGCCTGCTGCAGAATTGGATCGAGTCCGGTCGCGGCATTGTCTGTCTTCGCGGCGATCGGGGTGGCGGCCGCTGGTGCGGCCGGCTGTTGCGCGCGCGCGGCAAGGGGTGCCGCCGTCGCGGCTGCACCACCGAGCAGTTCGAACAACCGGCGGCGCGTCGCTGCCAGAACGAATGCCATTATTCAATCACCCCGTCCGCCTGCAGCAAAGGTTCCTGAATCCCGCCCGAGCCCGAAGCAGAATACTCT
>JBKPIZ010000085.1:0-4798 GCA_046730495.1 Pseudomonadota bacterium | reverse complement strand
CATGCGCACCGTGGAGCAGGTCGGCGGCATCAATGCCGACGATTTCGGCACGCTGAACAAGGCGCTGCACCGCCTTGAGCGGTTCTGGACCGACCAGATTCTTTATCGGCTCTGAGCTCGGGCGAAAGCGGCGGCGTCAATAACAAGGCCCCGGCCAATGCCGGGGCCTTTCGCATGCGCGGTTTGCGCCATCGCCCGCGGCCGCTATGCTAGACGCGGTTTTCCGGGGTGCAGGCCGAATTCAGCCGTATTGCTCGCGCAGATAGCCGTCCATGGTTAGACGCTCTCGCTCCGTGCGTCCGCGCAACGCCGCGGGATTTTCCCGCCGCATCGTGTTGCGTCACCTTGCCGGAATCGCGGCCTTCGCCGGCATGCATTCGGCTTTAGCGGACGATCGTGCGCTCGACGCACTGATGGGTGACGCCGATCACGGCGGCTTCGGCCAAGGATTCGATCAGGCCTCGCGCACAGTGCACATGCCGAAAGCGACAATCCCGATGTTGTCGCCAGGGACGGCAGAAGCGACGCGCCGCGCGGTCGAGGTCTATGACGGCATCGTTGCCCGCGGCGGCTGGCCGGAAGTGTCGAAGGTGCTCGAGTTGCGGCTCGGTACGAATCATTCGAGCGTCGGCGAGTTGCGGGCGCGGCTCACGATCTCGGGCGATCTCGATCCCCATGCCAGCGCGGTCGAGAACGACATTTACGATTCCTATCTCGAAGAGGCGGTGCGCCGCTTTCAGGCGCGTCACGGCCTGACCATCGATGGCGTCGTGCATGAGGCGACGTTCGACGCGATGAACGTTCCGGCGGCGACGCGACGCGATCAGCTCAAGGTGAATATCGAGCGGCTCAAGACGCTGACCGGCAATCTTGGTCCGCGCTACGTCGTCTGCAATATTCCGGCCGCTGGCATCGAGGCGATCGAACACGATGTTGCGGTGTCGCGTCACACCGGCGTGGTCGGCAAGCCCGACCGGCCGTCGCCCGAGATCGACAGCAAGATCATCGAAATCAATTTCAATCCGTATTGGACGGTGCCGGCGTCGATCGTGCGCAAGGATCTCATTCCGCGCATGCAGGACCAGCCCGATTATCTGACCAAGAACCACATTCGCATTCTCGATGCGGCGCATCGCGAGCTGGCACCGTCGCAGATCAACTGGTATTCGGAGGACGCGACCAACTACACCTTCAAACAGGATCCCGGCAGCCAGAATTCGCTGGGCTCGATTCGCATCAATTTTCCCAGCGCCTACGGCGTGTACATGCACGACACGCCGCTGAAGAACCTGTTTGGCGACGATTTTCGCTTCCATTCATCCGGCTGCGTGCGCGTGCAGAATATACGGCAACTGGTTGCGTGGCTGCTGGCGGAAACCAAAGGTTGGTCGTCGGCCGACATCGATCGGGTGATAAAATCCGGCGAGCAAAAAGCCGCTCATCTCGCCAAGCCGGTGCCGTTGCATTGGGTCTATGTCACGGCTTGGTCCGGCGCGGACGGGGTCGTGCAGTTCCGTGAAGATATTTACGGCCGCGATGGCCTGGGTGCGCCCGCTATTCCGGCTACAACCAAGCTTTGACCGCCATTCGCGGTTGCGGTCGGCGTCCTTTGCTCCCTAAATATAGGGGCGTTATCCGCTGAAATATCGCAAGCCCTTGCGGGTTCGGCTGGCATCGCCGCGCCGCGCGGTGTATCACCGGGGCCGGAATGCTACCGGCGAAAACCCGCCGATTTGAGCCAAGCCAAGACCATGCCAGCAAGCCACAAAATCAAGCCGACCGACGAGGAATTCTTCTCTGCCGCGCTCGGCGAAAGCGATCCGGAAATCGCCGAGGCGATCAAGCTCGAACTGCGTCGCGAGCGCGACGATATCGAACTGATCGCTTCGGAGAACATCGTCAGCCGCGCCGTCCTTGAGGCGCAAGGCTCCGTGCTCACCAACAAATATGCCGAAGGTCTTCCGGGAAAGCGCTATTACGGCGGGTGCCAGTTCGTCGATATTGCCGAGCGGCTGGCGATCGAGCGGGCGACCCGGCTGTTCGGCTGCAGCTTCGCCAATGTGCAGCCCCATTCCGGCGCTTCCGCCAATGCCGAAGTCTTCATGGCGCTGATGCAGCCCGGCGACACGTTCATGGGACTGAACCTTGCCGCCGGCGGCCATCTTACGCATGGCTCGCCGGTCAACCTGTCCGGCCGCTGGTTCAAGGTGGTGCCTTATGGCGTGCGACGCGACGATCACCTCATCGACATGGATGAGGTTGAAAAACTCGCCAAAGAGCGTCGTCCCAAAGTAATCGTCGCCGGCGGCTCGGCCTATCCGCGCATCATCGATTTTCGCCGCTTCCGCGAGATTGCCGACGAGGTCGGCGCTTATCTGATGGTGGATATGGCGCATTTTGCCGGCTTGGTCGCCGGCGGCGTGCATCCGAGCCCGCTGCCGCATGCGCATGTCGTCACCACGACGACGCATAAGACACTGCGCGGGCCGCGCGGTGGTGCCATCCTCAGCAATGACGAGGAGCTGGCGAAAAAGCTCAATGCGGCGGTGTTCCCCGGAATGCAGGGCGGCCCGCTCATGCATGTGATCGCAGCCAAAGCAGTCGCCTTCGGCGAAGCTTTGCGTCCCTCGTTTCGGCTTTACGCCAAAAACGTCGTCGAGAACGCCAAGGCACTTGCCGAAACGCTCAAGGCGCGCGGCTTCGACATCGTGTCCGGCGGCACCGATACGCATCTCATTCTGGTCGATCTCCGCACCAAGCGCTTGACCGGCAAGGTGGCGGAAGCGGCGCTTGGGCGCGCACATATCACCTGCAACAAGAACGGCATCCCGTTCGATCCGGAAAAGCCGACGGTTACCTCGGGCGTTCGGCTCGGCACGCCGGCCGGCACGACGCGGGGCTTTGGCATCGCCGAATTCCGGCAAATCGGCGACATGATCGCCGAAGTGCTCGACGCGCTGGCGCGCAGCGGCCTTGAACAAGACGTCCAGTCCGAGCGCCGGGTCGCCGAACAGGTGGAACGTCTGGTCAGCCGATTCCCGATCTACGGGGGGTAAGGCATGCGCTGTCCGAGTTGTGCAAGCCTCGACACCCAGGTGAAGGATTCGCGGCCGACCGAGGATTCGTCCGTTATCCGCCGCCGCCGAGTCTGTTTGAGCTGCAACTTCCGTTTCACGACTTTCGAGCGGGTGCAATTGCGCGAATTGATCGTGATCAAGCGCAACGGCCGCCGCGTGCCTTTCGACCGTGACAAACTCTTACGCTCGGTGCAGATCGCGCTGCGCAAACGCTCCGTCGACCCGGAGCGCATCGACCAGATGGTATCGAAGATCGTGCGCGAGCTTGAAAGCATCGGCGAAAGCGAGGTCTCCTCCGAAACAATCGGCGAGACGGTGATGGCGCATTTGCGCGACCTCGACGATGTCGCCTATGTGCGATTTGCCTCGGTCTATCGCAATTTTCGTGAGGCGAAGGATTTCGAGGCTGCGCTCGCTGAGTTGTCGGGGGACGAGGCCGCCGAGTGAGCGCGTCCGGCAGCGTTGCAGCCTCCGACGTCGCCGACGACCGCCGATTTATGGGGCTTGCACTTGCGCTGGGCCGGCGCGGGCTTGGCAGGACCTGGCCGAATCCGGCCGTCGGCGCGGTGATCGTCAAAGACGGGGAAATCGTCGGGCGCGGCTGGACCCAGCCGGGCGGCAGACCGCACGCCGAGATCGAGGCGTTGCAGCGCGCCGGTCGGCTGGCGCGCGGCGCCACGCTTTATGTGACGCTCGAACCATGCTCCCACCATGGTAAATCGCCGCCCTGCGCCGACGCCGTGATCGCTTCCGGCATTGCGCGCGTGGCCTCGGCCATGGAGGACCCTAATCCGGAAGTCGCCGGCCGCGGGCATGCGCGATTACGCAGCGCGGGAATTGCCGTGGATGTCGGGATCGAAGGCGCGACGGCGCGGCGCGATCACGCCGGGCATATTCGCCGCATGCGCGACGGCCGCCCGCATGTCGTGCTCAAGCTCGCTATTTCCGCGGACGGCAAAGCGGCGGGTGCTGGTCGAAAGCGCGTCGCCATCACCGGCAATGCGGTGCGCGATCGGGTGCATCTGATGCGCGCGCGCAGCGACGCCATCGTAATCGGCATCGGCACCGTCCTGGCCGACGATCCGGTTTTGACCTGCCGCTTGCCGGGAATGGCGAAGATGTCGCCGAACCGCGTGGTGCTCGACGCCGGCCTTCACCTGCCAATGCAGTCGCGGCTTTTGGCGACGGCTGTCGAGACGCCGCTCTGGATCTTCGCCGGCACGCATGCGTCGGCAGCATCCGAAACAGCTCTGCGCCAGCGCGGCGCCGAAGTTATGCGCATTGCCGAAAAAGCGGGGCGGCTCGATCCGGGCGAGGTGCTCAAGCTCCTCGCGAAACGCGGTATCACACGCTTGATGGTCGAAGGCGGCCCGACCGTCGCGTCGGCATTAATCGAAGCCGATCTCGTTGATGAGGCGGTATTCTTCTATTCTCCGCTGGTCATAGGGGAGGAGGGTTTGCCGGCGCTAGAACCCGACGCCCTTAAAATGCTTGGTCAGCACCTCAAACGTGTTGCCGATGAGCCAGTCGGTCCGGATCGTCAGGAAACATATGAACGCGGATCGGGTCATGTTTAGCGGCATCGTCACGGGACTGGGCGAAATTCTTGAGGTCGAGGAAAAATCCGATGGCCTGCGCCGGCGCGTAGTCCCCGGCGCCGACCATCCCCATTAGATAGCGGTCGGCGCGTAAAAAGCCAGTTACGGAAATTTACACACCCA
>JBKPIZ010000084.1:0-12980 GCA_046730495.1 Pseudomonadota bacterium | reverse complement strand
CTGGCATAGGTCGGCCGCAGCAAAGCGCGGCCCTTCATGATGTCATAGCCGACGAGCGTGACCAGCATCGTGTGCTCGACATTATGATAAAGCGCATCGCTATTGCCGATGCACTCAAGAGCAATTCGAGCAATCGACGGGATCAATTCGGCCAAATGAGCATGGGTCGAACCAAAATTTTGGTTCAAGTGCTTGGAAAGGAACGAACCTAGGGCTTCCGCCGACAGTTCCGGTACTGTGATCAAGGGGCACCCTCCCCACCCTGCGGCCGCCATCGTGACGGCGAGTGCCGCAATTTGCAATATCGATTGTGTGGGTTAGGCCACAGACGCATGCCTTCACGCCTCCGCAACCGGCGGTATTTGCCTCGGCCGCCTGGTTCCGCAAGATAATTTCCGCTTACGGCGCGCAAGCTCTGATGCGGCGCCGAGTCGAAAACGGGAGCGATCAGAAAATTCCGAGATGTTGGCGTAGATCGACGCCGTCGCTCTTGAGCGCGGCGGCGGTAGAAACCACGGCGACGCGGCCGCTGTTGAGAATGACGACGTCATCGGCGATATCAAATACCAGCTTGGGGTTCTGCTCCACCAGAACAATGGAAAGTCCGCTTTCCTTGAGCTTGCGAATCGTCGCCATCACTTCGGCAACGATTTGCGGGGCCAGCCCCTCCGACGGTTCGTCCATCAGCAAAACCCGTGGATTAGCCATGAGCGCGCGGCCGATGGCGAGCATTTGTTGCTCGCCGCCCGAGAGGTGGGCGGCCATTTGACTGCGCCGCTCCGCCAATCGCGGAAACATGGCAAACACCGTATCGGTCGTCCATGGCGCATGCCGCTGTCCGGCAAATCCCTTATGCGCCGCAACCATCAGGTTTTCGCGCACGGTGAGGCTTTTAAAAACCCGACGGCCTTGCGGCACCAGGGCCACGCCGCACGCGGCGATAATTTCCGGCGGCATGCGCGTCACCGGCGCGCCGAAGACCTCGACGCTGCCGGCGCGCGGCGGCAATAGCCCGACCGTGACATTCATGCAGGTCGACTTGCCGGCCCCGTTGCGGCCAAGCAATCCAAGCAGGCGCGCTTCGCCGAGCTCAAATGAAACCTTCTGCAGCACATGGCTGTCGCCATAGAAGGCGTCAATGCCAGTGAGCCTGAGCGCGCTATTCGCCAAGATAGACCTCCCGGGTGCGCGAATCGGCCACGACCTCGGCGCGCGTTCCTTCGACAATCACTTCGCCGAAGTGCAAGAGCGTTATCCGGTCAGCGAGATCGAGCGCCACATCCATGTCGTGCTCGATCATGACGATCGTCACCTCGCGTGGAATTGCGATCAGGAGCTTGCGCACGTCCTGCCGCTCGTCGATGGAAAGCCCGGCAAAGGGCTCGTCCAGCAGGACCAGTTTCGGGTTCTGCGCCAGCGCCATGGCAATTTCGACGCGTCGCCGTTCGCCATAGGACGTCTCGGCCAGCGGCCGTTCGGCAATGTGCTCGAGTCCGACGCGCCGCAGCGCACCGCGCGCTTGGACGGCGAGATGGCTCTGGCGACCGAGCGCCGCCGCCGGGTTCCAGCGCAGCGGCGACAATCCGAGCAAAGCGAGCGTGACATTGTGCTCGATGGTGTCGCGGGCGAACAACGTAATGATCTGGTAGGTTCGCGCCATTCCCAGATGCGTACGTTTTCGCGTCGGCATCCACGTGATGTCGCGGCCGAATAGACGAACCGAACCGGCATCCGGCGCGAGCTCGCCGGTGATCAAGTTGAACAACGTGGTCTTGCCCGCACCGTTTGGCCCGATGATCAAGCGGCGCTCGCCCTGTTCGACATTGAGGTTGACATTGCGCGTGACGCGCAATCCGCCGAACGATTTGGTGAGCTTGTCGACGACCAGAGCGCTCATTGCCGTGGCCCCACGGTCATCGGCAAATTCGCTTTAGTTCTGGCTCTGCCGCGCCAAATAGAGCGCGTCAGCCGCACCACGCCAGGGACCAGACCTTCCGGCATGAAGACGACGATCGCCACAAAGATCGCGCCAAGCATGAAATTCCAGCGTTCGACATAGGCGCTAACGACATTTTTCACGATTACGACAAGCGCGGCGCCGACCACCGGCCCGAGCAGCGTTCCGGCTCCCCCGGAAATCACCATCAGCAGGCCTTCAGCCGACGCGGTGAGCGCCAGCGCCTGCGGACTGATGAATTGGTTGTAATAGACGAACAGGATGCCCGCGATCGCGCTCAGCAGGCCGGAGAACATGAAGGCCCAGAATCGGATCATCCAGACGTGGTAGCCGAGCGCATTCATTCGGCGCGGCTGATCGCGCGTGCCGCGCAGCGCCGCTCCAAAAGGTGAGCGAACGAAAATTCCGGCGGCAACGATGGCAATGAGAAATACGATCAGCGTCGCAACGTAAAACGCGCGCGCGTTGCCGAGCGCAATTCCGAATGGCGCCGGTCGCGCCGGCACCGTAATTCCATTGTCGCCGTTGGTGAGACTGATCCAGCGATAAGCAAGACCCCAGATGATCTCGCCGAGCGCAAGCGTAATCATGATGAACGTGATGCCGGTCGAGCGCAGCGACAGCGCGGCAAACCCTGCGGTCGCCACAAGGCTTGCCGCCAGCGCCGCCGCGATAGCGAGCACGTGGCCGTGCCCCGCCACGAGCAAATAGGCGACGACGTAGGCGGCGATTCCAAACAATCCGGCATGGCCGAGCGACACCAAGCCGGCATAGCCGACCAGGATATTGAGCCCGAGCGCGAAAATCGCATACAGCAAAATCTGGCTGGCAATATTGACGTAATAGACTTCCCCGATTGCGTAAGGCAGCGCAGCCAAAGCAACGACAGCGATCAGCGCGGCAATACTGCGGCCGAGACTACTCACAGGATCTGGCCTCCGAACAGACCCTGTGGCCGCAATACCAGAACCAGCACCATCGGCAGAAACAGGATGAAATAGGCAAGCTCCGGCAACAGCGCCTGGCCGAAATTATAAATAAAGCCGATGACGATGCTGCCGACGAACGAGCCAAGCAGGCTTCCAGTGCCGCCAAGAATGACGACCACCAGCGCCAGGGGCAGCATGTCCTGATCGATTCCCGGATAGACGGACAGGATCGGACCGCCGATCAATCCGGCAAAGCCGGCGAGTCCGGCGCCGAGCGCAAACACGATCGTAAACAGTTGCGAAACCCGGATGCCGACGACGCGCGCCATCTGCGGATCGTCGACGCCGGCGCGAATCATAGCGCCAAGCCGCGTTCGTTCCAGCATGAGCCACAACGCAAGCGCAAAGACCACAGCGACGGCGATCACCGCGAGCCGGTAGAGCGGAAACACCGCCGCGCCAAGACGGATGAAGCCGTTGAGTCCGGGAGGCGTCGCTACCGAAATCGGATCGCCGCCCCAGCCCATCAGGCACAGATCGGCCACCATGAAGGAAACACCAAGCGTGACTAGCACCTGCGCCAACTGTTGGCCGGCGAGACGCCGCAACAGCAGCCGCTCCATCAACGCGCCGAGTACCGCGACCTGGAGCGCGCAGACGATCGCCGCCACCCAAAAACCGAATCGGATGCCGAGCGCGCCGGAGAGCAGCGTGGTGCCGAAATAGGCCCCGAGCATGAACATCGAGCCGTGCGTCAGGTTAGGGATGCGCATCAGCCCGAAGATCAGGGAAAACCCGGCCGACAGCAGAAACAAAAGGCCGCCGAACGTCACACTATTGACGGTGAGCAGCAGCCAGAATGTCATAACCGCTGCCCTTCCGTTGTGCGCGCGATCAGCACTTGGTCAGTGGCGGATAATCGCGCGAATAGACCGGATGCGCGAGATATTCCTGTTCAGGCCATGTCCAGAATTGACTGACATTCTCATAGGTTTTGATGGTTTTGTTCCAGAGCTTGAGCCCATATTTGGCGCCTTCGGTGCCAATGCGCCGAATATAGAAAGTCCCGATCACGTTGCCGAAGTGGTCGAATTTCAATGGGCCGCGCGGTGTATCGGTCAAACTGACCGCCCGCAGCGCGCCTATGAACTTCTCCTTGTCGCGCGCGTCGCCGCCTGTCGCTTTCAAGGCCGCATCGACCACCTGGCAGTTGACGTAGAGCAGGCCTGCGTACTGGCCCGGAATCGTATCGAAATTCTTGAGCATGCCATTGATGAAGCGCTGGTTGGCGTCGACCTCGAGATCGAGCGTATAGGGAATGCAGCTCACCAGCCCAATGGCCTCTTCGCCGAAGCTCTTGAGGAGAGCATCGTCGCCGCCGGTCTCTCCGGTGACCACGGGATATTTAAGGCCGGCATTGGCATAAGCTTTCATGAAGCGCAGCGGGTTTGAGCCGGCAAAGCCTTGGCATACGCCATCGCAATCGCTGATCTGCGCCACGTAGGGCGTGTAGTCTGGCGTTACCAGCGGCGGCCAGAGTTTATTGACGACGCAGCCGCCTTCCTTTTGCAGCGACGCCTGGAAGCCGCCCATCTGTTCGTAGCCAAAGGCGAAATCTTCCACGATGCAGAAAATGCGTTTGAGCTTGAGCTCGGTCGCGGTGTAATGCGCCATCGGGTGCATGGCTTGCGAGGACGTCGCCGATGCACGCAACAAATATGGATTGGGCTTGCGCTGTGTCAGGTCGTCCGCCGCAGCGAGGCTCAGCGTCGGCATTTTCTGCTCGCGGATGTAATCGCTGATCGCATAGAGCTCGAACGCCGCGAGCGGGCCCAGGATCACGTCGACCTTGTCGCGCTCGACGAGTTCCTGCGCCTTGGTCTTGGTCCCGGCCGGGTTGCCGCCGGTATCGGCCGAGAACAAATCGACCTTGCGGCCGCCGATCATGTAGTTCGTTTCTTTCAGATAGGTCAGGACCCCCTGCTCCATCTGAATGCCGCCCTGCGCCAGTGGTCCGGTTTTTACCGTAAGCAGGCCGAGCCGGAACGGCTCCGACTGCGCAATTGCCGGTGTCGGGAAGCGGCTGAGCGCTGCGGCCGCGCCGGCGGCGCTGCCGGCCAACATCGTGCGGCGGCTCACTTTGCGAGTGTTAGGCTTGGCAGACATTCCGCGTCCTCCCTTTTCCCCGTCTTAATTCCCCGTCTTGCCGGCCACCGCGAACGGGCGCGCCGTGCGGCTGGCGTTCGTCTTCGCCGCCAATGCCGCATTGGCGGCTATCATTGGCGAGGCAAGTCGCGCTGTAAAGCCCGCTATTGTCGCGTTCTTCTCAACACTTCTTCAGCGGCGGATAGTCGCGCGAATAGACCGGATGAGCGAGGAATTCCTGCTCCGGCCAGGTCCAAAACTGGCTGACGTTTTCGTAGGTCTTGATGGTCTTGTTCCAGAGCTTGAGCCCGTATTTCGTACCCTCGGTATCGCAGCGGCGGATATAGAAGTTACCCACGACATTGCCCAAATGGTCGAATTTGAGCGGGCCGCGCGGCGTATCCGTGAGGCTTACGGCGCGAAGCGCCGCGATCATTTTTTCTCTGTCGCTGACCTCGCCGCCGGTTACCTGCAGAGCGGCATCGGCAACCTGACAATTGATGTAAAGACCGGCAGCATAGAAGCCGGGAATGACATCAAAATTCTTCCGCATGCCGTCGATGAAGCGCTGGTTGCGCTCGGTTGGGACATCAAGCGAATAGGCTGAGCAGGAGACAAGACCGATCGCCTCGTCGCCAAAGCTTCGTAGCAAGGCGTCGTCGCCGCCCGTCCATCCGGTCACAACCGGATATTTCAAGCCGGCATCGGCATAGGCTTTCATGAAGCGCAAGGGGTTGGAGCCGGCGAAGCCCTGGCAAATGCCGTCGCAATCGCCAATCTGAGCGATGTAGGGCGTGTAATCGGGCGTCACCAAAGGCGGCCACAGTTTGTTGACGACGCAGCCGCCGTCCTTTTCAAAGGCCGCCTGAAAGCCACCAAGTTCCTCGTAGTCGAAGGCAAGATCTTCACCGATAGCCACCACCCGTTTGAGCTTCATCTCGGTGGCGGCGTAGTGACCCATCGGGTGCAGGGCCTGAGAAAGGATTGGGCTGCCGTTGGGTGAGATTGTCAGCCGCCGCCAAGCTGCGCGTTGGCAATTTTTGTTGCTGGATGTAGTCGTTGATGGCGTAAAGCTCGAAAGTCGCGAGCGGGCCGAGAATGAGATTAATCTTGTCACGCTCGACTAATTCCTGGGCCTTGGTCTTGGCACCGGCCGGCGCGCCGCCGGTATCGGCCGAAATGAAATCGACCTTGCGCCCCGCGATCGTGTAGTTGGTCTCCTTTAAAAAGGTCAGCACGCCCTGTTCCATCTGGATTCCGCCTTGCGCCAACGGCCCGACCTTTACGGTTAGAAGGCCGATTTTGATTGGCGCCGTCTGGGCGATCGCGGGGGCGGGAAAAGTGCCGAGAGCGGCGGCGGCTCCGGTGCTGGCGAGAAGCGTCCGGCGACTGACTTTGCGCGACATCATCTCCTCCTGAGGCTTGCCCCCTTGCACTTTCTTCGTGCGCTTTATTGCGCGCTTTATACAGTCATTTGGCACGCTTCTCATTTCGCTTCGGCGGAATGACCGGAAACAGCAGATAGGGCTTTGCCGCGCCGCCGAAGTGCAGCCCGGTGATGCCGGCAAAGATCTGGGGCGGCCGGTCGCGCGGATCATCGTGCAGGAACGGTCCACAGCCGGTCAGCTCGTTCTTGAAGTTCGATAGCCGCCCGCCGCTTCCTCCCGGATAAGCGTAATCCTTGCCGCGGACGGTCAGCGCGATGCGGTAACCCGCCGGCACCACGATCGATGTCGGCCAGATTTCGATATCAAGTGCGACGACTTCCCCCCGCTTGAGCGGTTGTTTTTTACCGTGGGCGTGATACGGCCGGTAAGGTTTCGACAATTTTTTGTCGAGCTGACGATGCGAAGCGCGTAGCCAACCTTGGCCGATCGGCGTGTGCGGATCGATCGCGCCCTGGAACACCACCTCCTTCAGATCCGGCGACAACACGCGCAGGACCGCGAAAATGTCGGCGTCAGTGGTCGATGACGAGACGTACAGCTTGACGGCGGATGGTCCGGTAATCTCCGTTTCACGTTCGAGCGGCGCCGTGAGAAAAGTGACGCCATCGCCCATGGCTTCAAAGTGCAGCACCGATTTTTTGTTCGAAGGCTTGTTCGCGGCAAGTCGTCCTGCAGGATCGAGATAAAACTTGGTCCACTGCGTGCGCTTGAGCGGCCATTCGCTTTCGCGACGCTCTACGAATCGATCGATGTGGCGCACCTGGAGCTGCACCGGCGGCTGCCTATCCCAACCGTTCTTCTTGCCGTGCAGGAAGTAGTCAAAGAATCGCAGTTGCAGATCGCGGCCGTAATCGGTGTAAAAATGTGTCCAATGCTCGATGCCGTGCGCTTCCAGCCATTTCCACTTCGAAGCTGCACGGAAGAAACCCTCGAAATTACCGCGCGGATGCAGCCCTTGGCCGCCCCAATTGGCGGCTGACAAAAACGGCGTCTTCACTTTCGACCAATTCGGCGAGCGCGCTTTATGGTAATTGTCGTCCAACGGGTGCGCGAAAATTTCAGCGCCGAAATCGCTGCGGTTATTTGCCAGTCCCTGGTCCGACAGAAACTCAGGGCCACAGACCAGTTCGCCGTGCACCCGACTGCGCTTGCCGCGCTCGCCTGCACCGTACTGCACGGTCTTGACCTGCATGTCGTACCAGTTTTCCCAGAACGTGCTGAGAATCCCGCCGTGGTGCGTCATGTCGCGATACCAGTCGGCGGCGCCCTCCCAGATGCACATGGCGGCAAGATGCGGCGGTTGCAGGCTGGCGACATGCCATTGATTGATGGCGTAGTAGGAAATGCCGTTGAGCCCGACTTTGCCGCTGGACCAGGGCTGCGCCGCCGCCCATTCGATGCAGTCGTAAAAATCTTTGGTCTCGCGCGGCGAAAAATGATCGATGTAGCCGGGCGAACAGCCGCAGCCGCGCGAATCGACCCGCACGCAGGCGTAATCGTGAGGTACCCATTTTTCCGGATCGACCACCTCCCAGCTCTGATAGAGATTGCTCGATCCGGCGGTGACATCGGGATGCCGGTCCGCCATGCGCTGCCAGGCGCTGGGGTAGCCGTCCTGGAAGGCAAGCCCCTTGGCGTAAGGTCCATAGCTCAAGATGACGGGGTACCGCCCTTCGGCAACGGGACGAAAAACATCGGCGCGCAGCACCAGGCCGTCATCCATCGCGATCGGCACATTCCAATCGATCCGCATGCCGTCGCGGGTTTCACTACGTTGCTCAAGACTGCTGCGGTCGCCGGCCACAGCCGCCATGCGGGCTTCGCCCTCGCGCGATGACATGCAGGACTCCTCCCGAAGTGCCGCTCGGTCAGGCGGCCTTGGCGCGCCCTTTTGTGCGTTTAACACCCGCCATTTTTTCCAAGACCGCACAAACCGCCGCGGTATCTTCGGCCGAGTGACCGCTCTTGAGCGCCTTGGCGTAGATCGCCTTGCTGGCGTCAAACATTGGTGTCGGAACCGCGATTTTGCGCGCGTAAGAACCGATCACGTCCATATCTTTCTGCCAGACCGATATTTTCATTGTTGGATTGCCGTAATTGTTTTTCACCATCATCGGCGCCCGCAGCTCGAAAATCCGCGAATTGCCGGCGCCGGTCTTGATCAAGTTGAAGATGAGCTGCGGCGGCAGCCCGGCTTTCATGCCCAACACCATCGCCTCAGCGCTGGCGACATTATGAATAGCGACGAGAAGATTGGCGACGTATTTCATGCGGCTGCCGTTACCGAAAGCGCCGACGTCGTGGACGGCGCGCGTGAAGCCGGAAAACAAGCCACGCAATTTTTTTATCTCGCGGGAATCCCCGGAAGCATAAATAACAAGATCCTTGGTCAGCGCTTGCGCGCCGGTGCCGCTGACCGGACAATCGAGCACGACATGGCCAGCTTTGCGTAGCACGGCGTCTGCTTTGGCCTTATCTTCCAGGGTGAAAGTCGACATCTCCACGATGACGCGCCGCGGCAAATTCGCTTTGGCGATGGCGGCGGCGGTCTCGATCAGGGCCGCGGGCTTGGGCAGGCTGGTGATGACGGTGCGGGCCCGTCGCGCCACGTCCTCGGTATTCTCGGCAATGTCTACCCCAAGCTTGGCCATGGCGCGCCGCCGCGCCGGTGCGACGTCAAAACCAATGACCTGCCATCCGGCCGCAATCAAATTTTGCGCAAACGCGCCGCCCATAATTCCGAGCCCGATGATCCCGACGATATCTTTCTTTGCCCGAGGCATCGCGTCCCACTCTGATTTCTTGGCGCCTGACGCTATCGCATCCACTCGCGACGCGCGCAAGCGGCTTATCGGTCGGGCAATGCCGTGCAGTTGTAAGGCGCTTGCAGACGAGGCGCCGGAATGCTGGTGTTGAACGGTTGTGGTCTGACAGGACGCGGGTTAAAGCCGTGTGCGCCAATAACGGTCCAGGGAGCGCGTTATGAAACTGGGTGTTGCCGGCATCGGTAAAATGGGCGCGGCGATTGCCGCGCGATTGATCGAGGTTGGCCAAGACGTCACGGTTTGGAATCGCACGCCGCAAAAAGCCAGGGCCGTCGAAGGAGCCAAAATAGCGGCGAACGCGGCTGAGCTGGCGGAAAACAGTGAAGCTGTCATCACCATCCTGACCGATGTCGCAGCGCTTAACGCGGTTTACAACGGCCCCTCTGGTCTTCTGCACGGCAAAGTCGCCGGAAAATTATTCATCGACATGAGCACGGTTCTGCCCGCCACCGAGATCGCGCTGGCCGGTGCGGTACGCGCCAAAGGCGCTGCCTTTGTCGAATGCCCGGTGGGTGGCTCAACCGGCCCCGCGCGGCAGGGGAAGCTGATCGGGCTTATGGGTGCCGAACCGGCGGACGCCGCGCGGGCGCGACCGATCCTCGAACAGCTCTGCCGGCGGCTGGAACATGCGGGGCCGGTCGGCTCCGGCTCGGTTCTGAAATTCACGATCAATCTGCCGTTGATGGTGTATTGGCAGGCGCTCGGAGAGGCGCTGGCGATGGCGGGCACCGTCGCCATCGAGCCGGAGCGGCTCATGGATCTTCTCAGCGACACTTCGGGGGCCGCCAATGTCCTCAAAGTGCGCGCTCCCGGCATCGCATCAATGCTCAAGGGCGGCTCCGTCGGAGCGGTCACATTCGATGTCGACAGCGCCATCAAAGACATGCAATCGATGCTCGCGGAAGCCAAATCACGCGGCATCGAGCTGCCGCTGGTCGAGCGGACGCTCCGTTGCTATCAGGAAACCAAGCAGCACCGCTCGGGCAACGCCGAAATTTCTACCGTCTCGGTCTATTGGGCCGGCCGTGATCGTCAGTAAATTCTTCACGACAAATTGGAGCCGCTATGTCCGTCCTCACGCTCGCACAAGCTTCCGTTATTGTTGATGCCGCGCTAAAGAAAGGCCGCGAGAGCAGTCTGGCGCCGCTCGCGGTTGCCGTGCTCGACAACGGCGGCCATCTGGTCGCGTTCAAGCGCGAAGATAAAGCCGGGATTTTGCGGTTCGACATCGCCTTCGCCAAAGCCTGGGGTGCCCTTGGCATGGGTTTCGGTTCGCGCACGCTGGCGAGCCGCGCGGCCAAGACCCCGCAGTTTTTCACGATGCTGGCGGCAGCGAGCGGCGGGCGCATTGTTACTAATCCGGGCGGCGTGTTGATCCTGGACAGTGCCGGCAATCTGGTCGGCGCTTGCGGCATTTCCGGCGACACTTCGGACAAAGATGAAATGTGCGCTGTCGCCGGCATCGAGGCGGCGGGACTGAAAGCGGAGCCGGGAGCGGACTAGTACAGCCCACGAAAGGCGCGGCAGCCAGAAAATCGTTGCGTCGCGAAGTAACGCTCGGCGCGAATACAATGACGCAGGGAGGAATTACCCATGAAGCTTTTTTCGTTTTGGCGGTCGCTTGCGACCTATCGTGTCCGGATTGCGCTAAATCTCAAGAGCCTCGTCCCCGACGAGATTATTGACGTCAATCTCATGAAAGGCGAGCAGCGCAAGGCTGAATTTCGCGCGGTCAATCCAATGATGGCCATTCCGGCACTGGTGGACGGCGACGGGCCGGCGATGTTCGAGTCGCTTGCCATCATCGAATATCTCGACGAAACCCATACTAACCCGCCGCTATTGCCGCGCGATGCACGCGGCCGCGCCCGTGTGCGGGGACTGGCGCAAATCGTAGCCTGCGATTCACATCCGCTGATCGTGCCGCGCGTGCGCGAATATCTGGAGCACGAATTCAAGCTCGACGAGGCGACAAGGACCAAGTGGTGTCAGCACTGGCACGTTGCCGCGCTCACCGCTCTGGAGGCGCATCTGCGCGGCCCGGGGACGGGCCGCTATTGCCACGGCGACACCATCACGCTCGCGGACATTTGTCTCGCCAGCCAGGCCGCCGGCGCCAAGTTCTTCAATGTCGACACCGCGCCATTTCCCAATTTTTCGCGGATCGCAAACTCGCTGGCGGCCATCGACGCTTTCGCACGCGCGCATCCGTTAAAACAACCGGGAGCGCCCGCGGCAGCCTGACCGCGCCTACCACCATTTGTGAAAATGGTGCACTGGTCCGGGGCCGGATCCTATTTCGAGCCGGTCAGCCGCTTCGAGCGCGGCGGTGACAAAGGCCTTGGCTTGGCGCACTGCGTCCTCAAGCGAAAGATTCTTGGCAAGCCGGGCGGCGATTGCGGCAGCGAGCGTGCACCCGGTGCCATGCGTGTTGCGGGTCTCGATCCGCGGCGCGGCAAAGCGGGTGCGGGAGGTGCCCTCGACCAGGATGTCGATACTTTCAAGCCCGGCGCCATGTCCTCCCTTCATCAGCACTGCGCCGGCGCCAAGCGCCAGAAGCTTTTGCGCCTGGGCATACATTCCCTCTTCATCGTGCGCCTCCTCCGCCTCAAGAAGAGCTGCCGCTTCCGGCAAGTTGGGGGTAACCAAGTGGGCCTGCGCGATCAATTCGCGCAACGCACCGATTGCATCCCCATGCAATAGTTGCTCACCCGAACTCGCCACCATCACCGTATCGAGCACGACATTGCGAGCTTGGTGACGGCGCAGCCCGCTGCGGACGGCGGCGATTGCCGCCGCGCTTCCCAGCATGCCAATTTTCACTGCGTCCACCTTGAGATCGGAAAATACGGCGTCGATCTGCGCTGCAATAAAATCCGCAGGGACTTCATAGATCCCGAAGATATCCTTCGTGTTCTGCGCGGTGAGCGCAGTCAGCACGGAGGCACCATAGACGCCGAGCGCCGCGAAGGTCTTAAGATCCGCCTGAATGCCGGCGCCGCCACCTGAATCCGAACCGGCGATGGTCAGCGCGATCGGAACGCTCATGACGTGCCTCGTTTGGCCAAGACTGCGTCGACAATGTCGCGAAGCTGGTGTGCGGCGCTTTCAGGGCTGGGCACAAGCGCCAAGGCGGAAATCACAGCGACACCGTCGGCGCCGGCGGCAATGACCTCCGCGGCATTACTGGCGTCTATGCCGGCAATGCCGCACACCGGCAAAGCGGGCGCGCGGCGGCGAAGCGCTGCGATAATGCGCGCCAGGCCGGCGGGACCGATCGGTGCATTCTTCTGCTGCTTGGACGAGGTCGCATAGATGCCGCCGCTACCGACATAATCGACGAGGTCGAGGCGCGCCGCCTCGGCCTCCTCGACCGATTTGACCGACAGTCCAATGATAGCGTTCGCGCCGAGAAGTCGCCGCGCGTCTTCGACCGCCATATCGTCCTGGCCGAGATGCACGCCATCGGCGCCAGCCGCCATCGCCACATCGACGCGGTCGTTGACGACGAAGGGCACCGCAAACGGCGCCAAGGCCTGCTTGATCGCCCTCGCCTGTTCGATCAGCGCACGCGTTTCCGAGCGTTTGTTGCGCAACTGCACCAGCGTCGCTCCGCCACGAACGCACCGCGCCGCCAAATCGGCGAGCGAAAACCGGCCGGCGCGCTCGGGATCAA
>JBKPIZ010000083.1:0-2816 GCA_046730495.1 Pseudomonadota bacterium | reverse complement strand
GAAAATTAAAATGCCCACGATCTACGTTATCAACCCAAATTCCACAGAGGCGATCACGGCGGCGATTGACGAAGCGCTTGAGCCGCTGCGCTCGAATGACGGGCCCGAAATCGAATGTCTGACTCTCGCCGAGGGTCCGCCGGGAATTGAGTCGCACTGCGATGTCGATAGCGTGATTGGGCCGCTGCTCAAGCGAGCGGCCACCTTAGAAAATCATGCTGCCGCTTTCGTTATTGCTTGTTTCTCTGATCCCGGACTGCATTCGCTGCGTGAGCAAAGTGCAAGAGCGGTATTCGGAATCGCCGAGTGCGGAGTTCTCACTGCGCTTTCCCTTGCGCAGCGTTTCGGCGTGATCGCAATTCTTCCCTCGTCGATTCCGCGCCATCTACGCTATTTCGGAGCGATGGGAGTTACCGCCAGGCTAGCGGCAGAACTTGCGATCGACGTCAGCGTTGTTGATCTTGCCAACGAGGACCTGACGCTGTCCCGCATGACTGATTGCGGACGAAGGCTCCGTGACGTTCACGGCGCGGACGTCGTTGTGATGGGATGCGCCGGAATGACGAAGTATCGACCTGTTCTTGAGGCCTCACTGAGTATCCCAGTCGTCGAGCCCACTCAAGCTGCTGTGACCATGGCCATTGGTCGGGCGCGGCTCGGCGGCACTGCGAAAACCTTCGGCAGGCTAGCATAAGCTCGCCCATCAGGCGATTTTCGATCAGGCGGCGGCACCGGGCCGGCCAAGCCTCGCGGACAATCGCCGCACCAACCGGCTTATCAATCGCTCAAGCTCTTCCAGATCGTCTGTCGAGGGCGCGGACCAGGCATGCGAACGGCTTTCGCCCGGCGGAAAGTCACGCCGTCGAGGCGCGCTGCGCCGGCTTGGAAGTGGCCGTCGAGTGGGCAAATTCGGCGGACGGCCGACCAATCGGCTTAGCTGCCTCCCCCGCAGCGCGTCGCAGGAAACGGCCCGAACCTGGCGTCACGTGCAATGCACCGTCGCGCACGGCGACGCGGCCGCGGCTGAGTACAGTTTCCGGCCAGCCCTTGACCACACGACCCTCATACGGTGTGTATCCCGCTCGGTCATGTAGCATGGAAGAGGAGAGCCGCACCGTCTTTGTTGTATTCCAAATCGCTATGTCAGCGTCGGAGCCGACGGCAAGCACACCTTTCTTCGGATGAAGCCCGTAAAGTCTCGCGGGAGCAGTGCTTGTGAGTTCAACGAAGCGTTCGAGACCGAGACGCCCTCGCGTCACGGCCGCATCGAACAGAAGCGGCAAGCGTACTTCGAGGCCCGGAAGTCCATTGGCGATCTGCTTGAATGTCGGATTGGCCCCGGCGCTCAGTTTTCCGCTGGAATCGAATCGATAGGGTGCATGGTCAGATGAAAGCACTTGTAGGTCGTCGCGTGCCAATGCCTGCCAGAGCGCATCTTGGTCGGAGGCAGTCCGCAGCGATGGACTGCACATCCATTTCGCGCCCTCGAGCCCTGGCTTGTTAACGTCGTCGGCGGTCAACAGGAGATAATGCGGACACGTCTCACCGAAGAGTTTAACACCGTTCGCTCGCGCCTTACGCACCACTTCGGCGCCCTCGGCAGTCGAGACGTGAAAAACCATGATGGGCTGGTCGACGAGCTGAGACATCGCCACTAAACGCTGGATGGCGTCAACTTCGGCGAGGCGCGGATGACTCATCCAAAACGCTGATGGAGCAGTCAGGCCGTTCGCCAGTAGCCGCTTTGACATGAACGAAATCATGCCGTGGTTTTCCGCATGGACGCAAACAAATGCACTATTGTCACGCGCGGCTGCCAACACATCGAGCACCTGCTCATCGTCGAGCTTGATGCGATCATAAGTCATGAAGACCTTGATGGAGGAGTGACCCTCTTTGACAAGCTTAGGCAGATGCGTCTTTAGGGTTTGCTCGCTCGGATCAGCCAGAATCATATGGAAGGCATAATCGATCACAGCGCCCCGATCAGCGAGATTGTGATAATCGGCGACGACCCGATCGAGGGCACAACCGACATGTTGGGCAGCGAACGGGATGACGGTCGTAGTCCCTCCATAGGCTGCCGAAGTGGTTGCGCTTGCGAAGCTGTCGGCGTTGAGGAGCCCTCCCCCTGATATTTGCTCGATGTGCGCGTGCGGGTCGACGCCGCCGGGAGCGACAATCCGGCCGGCTGCATTAATTTCATTGATGCCCGCACCAAGCTGCTCTCCAATCGCAGCAATGGTCTCGTCTCGGATGCCGATATCCACGCGCGCAACACCTTGCGGGAGAACCGCAGTTCCACCGCGGATGACAATTGAGAATGCTTCATCGGTCATTGCGTCACCTTACGCCAACACTGCTCGTAGTCTGTCGGCAGATAATCGGCGAGCGGTTTTAACCGAAGTCCTGCGCATCAATATCTGGCATTTCCGGGCGTTCGCGGGAAGGGAATCGCATCCCGCACATTGGAGAGGCCCGTGACGTAAGCGATGGTGCGCTCGAAGCCGAGGCCAAAACCCGCGTGCGGCACCGTACCGTAGCGGCGCAGATCTCGGTACCAGCCGTAGTGCTCTTTATCGATGCCGCGCTCCGCCATGCGTCCATCTAGAACCTCGAGGCGCTCCTCGCGCTGGCTGCCGCCGATGATCTCACCGATCCCAGGTGCCAGCACATCCATAGCGGCGACTGTCCTGCCGTCGTCATTCACGCGCATGTAGAACGCCTTAATGTCCTTCGGGTAGTTCATCACAATCACTGGCTTCTTCACATGCTTCTCGGTGAGATAGCGCTCGTGTTCCGACTGCAGGTCCATG